>JACPCC010000095.1 GCA_016179995.1 Candidatus Woesearchaeota archaeon
AGATAGAAAAAGGATTGAAAAAAAATAAACCCTCAATTCTAAAGAAGAAATCCAGAAAAATTAATACTACTACTGGCTGGAATAATCCTGGCATTCCAAATTCTATCGTTACCGAATGGGATTTTGCTGTTCCTACTAAATTAGGTAATAAAAAAATAACTCTTTTGTTTACTTACAATACTATCGTTGATAGGGAAGAGCCTACAGAAGAAGAATTGAAACTATTTACTCCTGCTCTGCTTACCAAAGCTCGTGGCTTATATTGGCCTAAAGAGAAAAAACCAGATAAAATTTATCCTACTTACTTTTTACAGTCTCAGTTTGACCAAGCTGACTTTTTAATCTCCAGGCAGTGTGGGGACTTGAGATTACTACAATTTGATATTACACGAGCTTTTCATGGAACTGCAGTAAACAAACCTCGTGTTTTTGTTACAGAATCACATAACTCAAATATGACTTATAACCTAGATTTGTTAACTGCTAGTTTACCAGAATATGTTGTTCAAAAAGAAATAGTAGAAGCTGGAAGCAACTGGGGTTATTGCATGATGTCTAACTCAAAAACCTGTAATCTTGAGATGTTGATATTTACTAGAGCTTAATTTATATACCATTCAAATAAATTATCAAAATAAATTATTCAAAGTAAAACATATAACTCAAACTCTTTCTTTGAAAAATACTTATTAAAAACTAAATAAAAAATAACCATGCAAAAAGTAATAACTGCCGACAACAGCGAAACTTTCTTTAACGAGAAAGTTCAAGAGAGCTATCATTCACATAAAGGTGCAGTAGAAGAAGCACTAAGAAAATATGTAATTCCTTGTAAAATAAAAGAACTGGCTCAAACTGGAAAGCTCAAGATATTAGATGTTTGTTTTGGTTTAGGTTACAACTCGGCTATGGCTATTGATGCTGCTTTGGAAGAAAATCCTCGATGTGAAATAGAAGTAGTGGGTCTGGAGTATGACCCTTTTATTATTCAGAAAATTCAAGATGTTAGTCCTCTCATCAAATTTTATAAGCAATATAAACGTTTAACGCCCAAAACACTTCAATTCAAAGAAGGCAATGTTTCCATTAAAATACTCTTGGGCGATGGCCGTGAAATGGTCAAACAGCTTCCTGCTGATTATTTTGATGCAGTTTTCTTCGATCCATTTTCACCGAAAACTAGTCTGGAAATGTGGCAGATCTCTTTCTTCAAAAAAAACAGCAATACTCTCAACGTATTCTTGCGCCAGAATGGCTCGCGATAACATGTCCGAAGCTGGTTTGTTTTACGAAGACGGCCCTATCTGGGGAAGAAGAGGACCTGGAACAATTGCTAAGAAATGGGTTTGATTTAAGATGTTTATTCAATCTAAAAAGTTGATTTCTTAACTGGGTTCATACCACATAGCTTGCTATGATATTAAATTATCCAGTTAAGATTAAAAAATCCCAACTAATTAAATACCCCGCAGCTCTGCTGCGATTGGGATTTTTTATTTAATTATTAATCTCTCAACAACAACTAATCTCTCAACAACAACTAATCTCTCAACAACAACTAATCTCTCAACAACAACTAATCTCTCAACAACGAATGTACATAATTCATGGGCAGATCACATTTACCAAATCCTTTACAGACATTTTCACCGCAGTGATTATCACAAGCTTCATAAATTGCTAGTTTATTGGCTATATAATTTCTTTCAAATTGTGCAGCATAGCTTTCTTTAGAGCCGTTATTTTCCGTAAAGTCAATGATTGCATCATCTAAACTAACTTCACAATGTCTTTTCTCGCCAAGGTAATATTGATGTTCTCTCATCTCTAGATTTTCCAACGCTAATTTACGTTTTATTTCAAAATTATGTCTAGAAATCTCTTCCGGTGAATATTTGTTTGCACTTTCTTTTTCAGCATCCATAATTTGAAAAAGACCATCATTCATTTTAGAAATCCTTTTGATTTAATTTTACTTTTTCTTATTTCTTCCTCTTTTGCTAACATGCTCAAACCGCTCCAAGACCGCTTCTGCTCCAGGATTTGCTTCTCTATATCCTTTTAGAACTTTGGCAAATATTTGCGGATATAATTTGTAATGTTTGCTTTCCAAAGCTCTGTCTAATAAAAATAAGTCAACTGCTTTATCTTCTATTTTTTCAGAGAATTGTGACAGTCCAAAATCAATTAAATTTAATTCTTTACTGCGTTCGTTAAGCAGCATATTAGAAGTAGTTAAATCTCCATGAACTATGTGTTTTTGATGTAATAATCCGATTTTTTGGCCCATTTCCATCGCTAATTGCTGATAATCATCTCCATTTTCTAGGACGTCTCTTAACTTTTCACCTGGAATAAAATCCATTACTATAGACATACGTTCATCACAAAATGACTGTAATCTAGGGGCAGGAAAATTCATCTCTTCTAATCTTTGCAAAATCTTAGCTTCTCTTCTGGTACGAAAACCTCTAAGAGAAGTATCTAGCTGTTCTAAGCGATATTTCTTGCTAAAACGTTCTTTCATAATCGTGTTCTTTTCTAGATCACGATAGATAACTGCTTCAGCACCTTGGGCTATCTTTTGCATAGGGGTAAGAAAACTCATCCTATTTAAAAAAATATCTATTTGGAATGGTGTATGTGTTTTGTGAAGCAACACTCCAGAAGTTCAGAAATTATTTAAATCACACCTCTTTTGGTTCATATAATGAAGAACATATTTTTTTGGATGATTATTTGGATAATGATAATCTCTCTAATAACCTTTAATGGGTGCACAACTGCCTCAAATATTCAAACTGAACAGGCAAATTCCAATTCAATTGAAAAACAGTCTAATCTCATTCATTCGACTAGTTTATTTGAAGTTAAAGAAGTAGATAAAATAGACTCTTTTTCTCCCGGATACATTATCTATATCAATGAAAATTACCTCCCTCATGAATTTAGAAAAATGACTATTAAAAAAACTTCTTCACACGAATTTGACTTATCTTCTAATGGTGTTTATATTCATGACTCCTCTGGGTCTGGTAATTATGGTTCTTATAATTTTCTAATTATTTATCAGGACTTAGACTATAATTATGATGTCCATAGTTTAATTCCCTTGCCTTTAACTTTAGTTGAACAGAATAGTGATTATGTTTTATATTCTTACGACGGTTTTTATTCCGAAAATAATTATAATCATTACACCGGGAAAATAATTTTCTTCAACCATAATAATCAAAAAGCATTTATTTTAACTGGTAAATTAGGACTTACTACTTCAACAGAATATAAGTTAAAAGATTATTATAACTTGCCTTAAGTTATTGTGAGACTGTTTCACGCATATTTAGGATTTTTTCTAACTTCCTCTAATTTTTTCCCACAAAACAAAGCATCTGTTCTCTAAAAAAATTAAACGAAGCCGGAAACTTACTGATATTATTAATCGTTTTTGCGTATCCTCTACGCAGCTTCTTCACTTCTTCATGACTTAATCCTGAAGAGACCGTATAAGTTATTTTAGGGTCTAAAACAGTGCGATTTTCAACCTGGATTCCACTTATTCCATATTCTTCTAGTGTTTCATACATGGGGCTTTCTTTCTGTAGTCCAAATATTGTTGTAGAAACCAAATCAATCTGCTCTGAATTATCTTTCAATAGCTTAATTGTTTCCAAGAACTCTTCTTTCGTCTCAGTAGGAAAGCCAAAGAGAATGTAAGCGACATTAACTATACCTGCTTCTTTAGAACTTTTCAATATAGCTGCAATATCTTTTGTGTTGGTTTGTTTTTTCATTAGGTTTAGAATCCTATCTGAACCTGACTCTATACCCCACATAATCATCTTTAAACCGCTATCATGAAGAGTTTTAAGAATTTCAGAGGTTAAATCACGTGTCGGTCGTAATTGGCAGGTCCAACTAACTTCAAGTGGCTTAAGTACTTCCGCTAAAGCCAATAATCTTTTAGTAGAAATCATATCATCGCTAAAGTAAACATTTCTTACTCCTGAGGCAATTATAGAATCTCGAATGTCTTCTAACTTGTACTCTAAATATTTAGCGCTTTGATGGTGTGTGCAAAAAGCGCATTGCTGATAATAACAGGCGCTGTTGGTTCTTAAAGAAATTACTGGTTCACTGATGAAATATCGATCTAAAGGCCAGATGGAATAATCTAAAATTCTAGAAACGTTTAATTTGGAATGGTCCAGCTCTATGTGTTCCTGTTGTTTATTATATTCTTTTCTGTCTTTTTTTTCGATGTTTTTACTTTCTTCTTCGCCATTTTTCAATAGTTCTAACAATAAAACTTCATTCTCAAGATAATAATCTGCATATTTCTTTAATGGCGCAGTAACTCCCGGGCCGCCGACGATTGTTTTAATCCCTTTTTCTTTCAAAGCGAGTATTAGTTCTTGGGTATAAAATGCTTGGCTAAAATAAACGACGCTAAAAGCCACATATTTTGGATTTTTTGCTACAATCGCATTTAGCACTTCTGCGAAATACTCTGGTTTTTGCCCTAAAACTATCTTTTTATTATTTTCAGAATAACAGCGGAAGCTGGTTTGTTTGTAATCATTGCTCTTTTTTTCAAAAGTATCAAAAAACGATTTTTTTATTTTTTTATCATTAAAAGTTTCTTTATGGGCCAGAATATTCTTTAATAATTGAAAATATTCTCCATACTCGGCAAACTTCAATTGGTGAAATAGTAAATTAGCATCAAAAACATCTATTTCTAACTTACTATTGTTTTTTAAAAACGTGTACAAATAGGTTAAAGAGTAACTTGGCGAAGCCGGAGTACAAAACGGAGAGTTGACTAAAAGAAGCATATCTTCGATTTATGGGCTTTTTTTATAATGATTTTGGGAGAAAATAATAAATTTAATGACCAAGCTAAAATATGATTATTCAATTATAAATCTAAACTACTTTTTTCTTCCCATCCCTCTCAGTATTTCTTCTTCTCTATTTTTAACAATAGTCTCAGCTTTGCGATATAGAACTTCTTCTATGGTCAATGAAATTTGA
>JACPCC010000034.1 GCA_016179995.1 Candidatus Woesearchaeota archaeon
ATATCGACCTAAAGCATATACTACTTTCATTATGTCGGCTAGCTCTTCTGGAGAACCGCTTTCTAAATACTCGGCGACTTCTTCCTGTAATTTGTCTTTTAATGCTGCGAAATATTCTTTGTCTCCTGCAATATGGGTCTCGGCAATTTTTCCTTTCTCTTCTATTATGCGAGGAATATAATCCCGGACTAGTTTATTGTATATTTTAGATTCTTTCACACAGCCCCCTGGACCCATTATTTTCAAAACCTTCTCCAAAACCTTTAAATACATTTAAAATCTTCTAGTCTCTAAAAGAGGTGTTAGTATGGTAAGAAAAACTGGTCTTAAAAACGGACATAAGTCTAATTCTTTAGTTCAAAAAAGTTTTGAATATTTGGGTTATCTGGGGATTGTTCTTGGTGTAATAGGAATAATTCTTCTCTTATTGAAGATCATTGGGGTTTTGTAAATGAATTCAGAGCAAGTATTGACCAGTATTTCTTTTGTTTTTACTATTGCTATGGTTTTATATGGTTTGGTCAAAGGTTTTAATGATATTAAATTGATTATCAACCTTATCTATTTTTCAGTTTTGTTGATACTTCATTTGAAAATAATGCAAAGGATTTTAAATGGAGAGTGATTAGTATAATAAAAGAGGTGTTAGTATGGGAAAGAAGAAAGTTCTAAAGAAAAGTTTGAAAAAGAAAGTTTCTGTTAGCAAGTGGCATGCAGTGCCATTGAAAGGAACGTTTATGTTATCTTCAATGCTAGGTTTCCTTATCTCACTATATTCTGTTTATCCCAACCATAGGAGTTTTGGGTTTGCTTTTATGCTGGTTTTTGCTGCTATGTTTGCGGCCTCCATCGTTAGTTTAAGCAAATCACCGGTAGTTTTGCCTTAAACATAAACAATTACTCTGAAAATATAAAATATTAACTCAAAGAGGTTAAAAAATGGTCATGAAACAATTGTCTTGGAAAGTAAAATCTAAAAAACTGCTTTTATTTCGTATCGAAGCTTTATTTGTAGCCGTTTTAGGCATATTAATTTTTGTTGGTTCGTTTTTCTATTATTATAAAGTACTTAAGTTTCCCTCTTCTTTATGGGCAACTTTATTTGTGGTCGCTTTGTTTGTTGTGCTTTATTATATTATTTCTATGGTTATCAAGCACATCCGTCAAGCAGAAGAGCATTACCTGGCACAAGATACTCATTTAGAGATTACTAAAACAACAAAGAAAAAATTAGTGCAAGTAAAAGTTCCTTGGAAAAGACTGAATCACCACAAACTAGACAAGACTTTCTTGGGCGGTTATTTATTTACTAAAGATAAGAAAAGACATCCATTATTTTTCAACACCAAGAATGAAATGGTAAAGTTTGAAAACTTTGTCAAGAAAGTAATGGAGAAGAAGAGATAATTTTTTCTTTTTTATGGTTCTGATTATGAGATTTAAGAGAACATTTTATGGTTCTATTTTTGTTTTTTTCCTTATTTTGTTTCTGGTTGGATGTTCACAAAACATTAAAGAAGTTACTTTTATTCAAGAAAAAATACATTCTGTGACAATTCCTCAAACTATAGAAAATAAAACTTTTTGTAAAGATTGCCTTCTTAACTGTTCTGGTAATTATAGTACTGCTTGCGTTGATGCTGGGTGTAAATGTTATTCTGAAGATACCAAGAACATACAATCAAGTTCTAATTTACTTAGTTCTAGCCAAAACCTACAACCTTTTGTAGATACTTTGCCAAGTTGCGGCGATAAGATGGATTTCTTAAGTGTACCTCCATTAAAATATGGTGATTTTCAAACGATAACTCCTTTGGGTAACTTAAATCCGTCAGGACACACTTTTCCCACAGATCACATTTATCTTTATCTAAAACGGGTAGACGAAAAAAATTGGGATACTGGCACTGTTAATGTTCCATTGTATATGCCTGGGGAGGCTTGGATAACGCAGATAACCGCATCAAAACACTTATCGGATAATCCACCTTTTACTGATTATGATCTTACATTCTATTCTTGTAAAGAATTGAGCTTTAGATTTGGACATATAACTTCTTTATCTGATAAATTATTAGAACAATTAAATGAAGAAAATAATTGTGATAAAGAATATGAAACTGGCGGCAACAAGTATCAACGATGTTCTAGCGATAATCTAAATATTAAAATAAGTGTTGGGCAACAGATTGGAACTGTGGGCGGTAATCAGAATCAAAATGCTTTAGATATTTGGGCTACTGATTTTAGATCAAAAAAATTAGAATTTTCCAACCCAAATAGGTGGTATGACGGCGTTAAGCATAATGTTTGTCCTTTAAATTATTTTATAGAACCGGAAAAAACAAAGTTATATTCTCTGTTAGGTGGTTGGAGCAATAATAAACGAACAATAGAACCAATTTGTGGAACCATAGAGCAGGACATAAAAGGAACTGCTCAAGGAGTTTGGTTTATCGAAAATACGAAAAATACTTATCCTGAGGATTTCCATTTGGCTTTAGTTTTAGATAATTTTGATCCGCGAATAAATGTTTTTTCTGTGGGAAGATCCATCCCTTACTTAGATTCTAAAACTTATAGATTTACTCCATTATCCACTGGCGAAATAAATTTAGCTTTTGCTCAAGTTAAACCAGGAAAGGTGTATTGTTATGAATATAGGGGTGATGGTGTTAATAATAATCAAGATAATGCCGATTCTGTCTGGGGTTTTACCATTCTTTTAGAATTATTAGACAAAGAAACATTGAAGATTGAAAGGCAACTTGGCAGTGAGTGTAAAGCACCGTTTAAGTTTAATTCTGGCACAGTGTTTGAAAGGTGATGATATCTTTAAAATATTTATTCAAGAGAATTAATTTCTATTTTTAGTATCAAATTTTTCCTTAGCTATTTTCTCTTTCCAATAGACTTGGTGCGAGGCTTTTTTTTCAAATAAAGCGATAGCTAACTTAACACGATTTTCATCAGAATTTACGGCATGTTTGATGGCCAAGGATTTAGCTTCATTAAGACACTCACTTAATAGTTCGAAGTTCTCTTTTCTACACAGTTCTTTCGCTTCTTTTTCTTCTGCTTCTGTTAGAAAGATCTCTTCCCATTGAGGATAATTACTGCCGGGAATTGTTTTTGGAAAAGTTTTGCTGAAAGCCATATTTGGTAATTAGTTTAAACTGGCTAGTTTATATTATTTTTGGAAGTGCAGAGTAAAGTTAGGAAGCACAGTGTAAAGTTAGGAAGTTTATCGATATACAAATACTCCTAAGAAAACAGCTAAGTTGGCGATTAAGTTTAAAGAATATAATAAAATAAGTGGCTTTTCTTTATGGATTATACCATAGCTAAGAGCGGCAGACCAATGAGGGAATACATTCCCCAGCTAAGTAAAGAAACACCTTGTGTGTTTTGTTCAATCCAAACTTTATAAATTTGTGGTACGGTGGCCAGAGGAGCGGCAACGGCCATGATTATCATTAAATGATCTATAAAGCGAAATAAAGGTTTGGGGTGCGGATATTTCTCTTTCAAAACGTGAATTCTCTGCGCTGGTGAAGATGATGTAAAGCCATAGGATGGAAATGACTATTAGAGATATAAATCTATTGTTTAGCCGTATGTGCATAGCTCGTTCGCGCAGTTTCTTCGATAAAACTACTTAGATCGGAAACTGTTCCTATTAGTCTTACGAATAGCTAAGCGCTCACTGGTCAGGCCTTATTGTATAGGCGGCTCTGTAGAAAGTCTCGTTCGAGGCAGATTTTCGCTATGGTTTAGTTTGAAAGAGATATCTGCTTTCGAAGAAATCTGATTCCAGAACCCTCTACGAACTGCTAAGCTCTCACTCTTTTTGACTTTTTCTACAGAGCCTGTATAGGCAAAGTCTTTAAAAGAGAGCCGGAATAGTACAACTATGCCTTCATTTTGGAGAGTTGTCAATCGTGTACTGCAGGAAGCTGATATTATCATCGAAGTACTAGATGCTCGTTTCCCACAAGAAAGTCGTAACGTGGAAATTGAAGAGAAAATCAGGCATTCCGGAAAGATTATTCTTTATGTTCTCACGAAAAGTGATTTAGTAGAGCACGAAAAGTTAGAAGAAGCTAAAAAAGAATTACAGCACGCCATTTATATCTCCTGTCTTGAAAAATTAGGTACGACTAAACTAAAAAAGAAAATATTGGAACTGAGCCGCGGCTATAGGGTAGTAGTTGGAGTAGTTGGTTATCCTAATGTGGGCAAGTCTTCTCTGATAAATGCTTTAGCCGGCAGACACGCAGCGCGTACTTCTTCTGAAAGCGGTTTTACCAAAGGGCTGCAGAAGATAAAAGTAGATAATAAAATTATGATTTTGGATACTCCTGGCGTGTTTCCAGAGACGGAAAAAGGAAGCAATGTAGTGCAAAATACTGAGTATAAACATGCGCTTTTTGGAGCCATAGATTATGCTAAAGTTAAAGATCCTGAACAAGCCGCTTTAGGTTTAATTGAGAGAGAAAGAGTTATTATATGTCAAGTTTATGCATTGGAAAAAAAATGTTTAACTCTGCCAGCGGATGAAGTTCTGGAAATATTAGCTTTACGTCTAGGACGTTTGAGTAAAGGCGGCAAGGGAGATTTATGCCAAATACGGCAAAGAGATATCGTCATTGAATATGACAGAGTCAGAATTCAAAAAGCAGAAGGAAAAGCCTATTATCAAGGAAATAGTTAAAAATCATATAATTTTAAAAGGAGTTGAAGAATTTATTGATTTAATATGGTAAACATTAAATGGTGTTGCAATCAGAAAGATGGTATCAAGCTTATTGAACCCAATGATAATCTAGCACAAAGTTATCTTAGTATGGCTGAAAACGCTCTTGGAACAATGAACAGAGAAAAAAATTACAATCTAACTTTTGCTATTTCTGCATGTTATTATTCAATGTATTATTCTTTATATGCAATTTTAATGAAACTAGGAGTAAAATGTGAAATTCATTCTTGTACGCTAGAATTTATGAAATTTGCTCTTTCAGTTTTTTATTCAAAAGAAGAAATCAAAATTATTGATAAAGCATTTGATTTGAGAGGAATAGCTCAATATTACCCAGATAGGATTATTCAAAAGCAAGACTCTGAGTTTATAATAGCTAAAGCCACGTTTTTTATTGCTAAATCAAAAGAAATTCTATCAAAAATTAATGAATATGATATAAGATTGATAAGGAATAACTTAGAAAAGGTTTAACTAATATGTCCTTTAGCTGGAGCCCATAATAGTCTAAGTTAAAAGGAAGGTTATAGGAAACCTAGTTTCTTATCTAATTAAAAGATAAGCTTATCTTAAATTAACTTTCCAATATACTTTCGGAATAAAAATCCACTAAGTTTATATAGAAAAATAATATTCTTATTTCATATGAATAAAAAAGAGGAAAGAATAGAATTTGAAGTGAGAGAAGGAAACATAAGCTTAGTCCTGGACTCTTACGATGACATTTTCTCAGATTTTGATCCCAGAGATTATTCTGAAAAAGCCCTATCAGAAGATTTCTTAT
>JACPCC010000111.1 GCA_016179995.1 Candidatus Woesearchaeota archaeon
AAATGAGATACGATGACAACAGCGATAATAAAGAAATTATCATCTCCACTTTTGCAATAAATGCTTTTGGTGGTGAACAAAGAGTTGAAATGCATCTAAAATTAGATAAATACGTTCAAGAGACGCAAGAATCTCTTGAAAATGTAAGAAATGAATTAGATAAAGACGTTAATACAGCTTCAGATAAAATTCTAGCTCAATTGAAAGAGTTTGCCTTTTTGCATCATCCAAAATTGCTTGCTGAAAATAAAACTGAACAGCAATTTCGATCTATAAGCCCTGATTCTGTAGGAATGCCTGATTCTGGAGTTATATATACTTCTCTTAGTAGATACTTTACTATTGAAAGCAAGGCTACTACTACCTATCTTCTTTCTCAAGAACGGGAAGAAAAAGCAAAACAAAGACAACAATTTGACCTTCTTGCTTATACTGTTAATCCAGCACAGGAAGAAGAACTTGTAGTAAAAGTTATGAATAAGATAAATGAGGGAGATATAGGGGATATTTTTTTGGAAGAAGGAGCATTTGGCAGAAGAGACAAAGTAATTTTATTTCCTCAGCTGCTTTTCACTCTTCATGCCAAGATGGACTTCAGCGTTCGTAGAAGAAAACAAGAAAAATTAACTATTTGTAACTTGCGTTTAATTGATTATGGTGCAAATTATGGAGAGCCTAATTGGAAAGTACGTCCAACCACATTTTCTTCAAACCAAGAACGCAGGGATATGAAGCAATTGATAGATTCTTTAGAAGGAAGATATTTCTAAGATCTTGAATAATTATTCATTAGTCTGGTTGGACTAGAACAAATTCTTTATGCTAATAAACTCACTTGGTGGTGACTTTTTTGTCCCACTTTTCTTAGTAAGAACTAAAAAGACTTTTGCCTTTTAGAAGATAGTTATTAGAGGAATGTCTCACATGGTCTGTAATACACATCAATATACTTTAACCAAAATGGCAATGTCTACCTATCAACCTAGATCTAATTCTGGAGCTTCCTATGCTCTTAGTCGGCCTGTACGTTTCTATGAAGGTACAACTAATTCTCCAAATAATTATACTTCTGCAAAAATTCCGCAAGTAAATTACAATTTATCTACTGCCACGGGGGATCAATCTATGTTTCAGCCCTTGTTTCAAACAGCTCTTCTTTCTAGTGAACAAGCGAAAGATCAAGTATCGACCATAGAACAAATTGTTCAACCAAGTAATGTGGTAATTTCTAATCCACCAAATCCTACTTTGTATACTTTACCCGTAATGTATGTGTCGCAACCATCGACTTTGGATCAAAGTAAAGATAATTTTGTTAACCCTAAATTTAAGAAAGATCTATCTCAGTTGATTCAGCAAGAGTTAGCTGGATTTGAACCTCAAGTGCAATCTGAATCTCAATTAAACTATTGGACCTAGGTGCAATATGTGTGATATTAAAGAAGCCGAAAGGCACGAACAGTTAGCTGAACTATATCTGGGCGAAAAAGATACTGTTAAAGCTAAAGAACATTATTTAGAAGCTACAGCTATTTACGTACTTAACATAGAGTTATTGAAAGATGAAAGTTTGCTCAACAAAGCAAATTATTGTTATCAAAAAGTGCAAAGTTTACGTGGAGAAAAACTGCAAACTTTTTCCAAAATAGAATTAGCTAAATTAACGGTTAAAGAATTAGGATTCTCTGTCCCTAATGATCATGACCATCATCAAGGTCATCATCATGCTCATACTAAAGATCATCATCAGCATAATCATCACACTACTGAAAAATCTCATTCTCATGGTCATAATCACAACCATCATCACAACAACAACCATCATCACAACCACACCAATCATCACAACCACACCAATCATCACAACAATAACGACACTGTTTTAACAGAAATCGAGGTTTTATTGTAAAAATGTGCGGCAAAGAAGAAATCAAGACTCTGATTGAGCTAGCTAAGAAGCTCGAGAAAGATGAACCTCAAGAGTCGGCTAGAAACTATTTCCTGGCTGCAGAAGCTTTAATAACTCAAGCCTCTGAACATCCATTAGAGCAACATAAATATCTGGAACTAGCTCAGAAAAGTTATCAAAAAGGAAAGGAACTCAAAGAGAAAAAAGATACAATAAATACTAAGAAGAGATTTAATTCTTTGCAGAGCAAAGTAACTTTTGACAATATTGGTGGGCTAGAAGATCTTAAAGCAGAAATTCGCTTGAAAATAATCGAACCTTTTAAACATCCAGAGCTGTTTCGTTATTATGGCAAACAAGCTGGCGGAGGAATCTTAATTTACGGTCCGCCTGGGTGCGGGAAAAGTTTGATTGCCAAAGCCACAGCTAATGAAGCTGGAGCTAATTTTCTACATATCAAAAGTTCCGATATCAAAAGCAAGTTTGTCGGAGAAACAGAGAAGAATATTGCTGAACTATTCGAGAAAGCTCGCGAGCAGCAGCCGACTATAATATTTTTTGACGAATTTGAAGCTTTAGGATCCGATAGAACTGATGCTCCTGCTCATGATAAAAGTGCAGTTGCTCAATTATTAACGGAAATGGACAGTGTTGATTCTAAAGATCAGCAAATTCTATTATTGGCTGCTACAAATGAACCTTGGTCAGTTGACCCTGCTTTAAGAAGAGAAGGTAGGTTTGGTACTACTTTATTTATTCCTCCACCTGACTTGTCGTCTAGAAAAGAGATTTTACAGATTCATCTAGACCATAGACCTACTGAAGAGTTGGATTATGGTAGTTTAGCTGAGCTAACGGATGGTTTTTCCGGAGCAGATTTGAAAGCTGTTTGTGAAATGGCCACGGACATACCGCTGAAGGAGAGTATAGAAACGGGAAAAAGAAGATTGATTACTATGGGAGATTTAAATGCGGCGATTAAAAACACCCGTTCAGTATTAAGAACTTGGTTTACTAAAGCAGTTCAACAAGTAAAAAAACGGCAGATGGAAGAAGAATTTTCTGAATTAATTACACAAGTACAGAAAAGTGAGAATTTGGTAGTGGCAAATTAAGATTATTTTGCCCAAATTTATTTCTTCTTCCATTTAAATAAAATAAAAGTCGGTAAAGTCGAAGTAATTTTATACTTATTTTCATCTAACTTTTTAGAAGATATAAATATTTCTAATAAATCAACTTTTACTCACAAACTTACCTCCTTTAATAAAATCCACCACAACCTTTATATACTAAGTGTCACTAATTACACCCATATGACACTAAACAACTGGAGAACAACCAAAATTCCGGAATATTACTTCCAAGAAATAGAAAGAATTCTGTCTTTAACACCAAAGTACGTTTCCGTTTCAGAATTCATCCGGCTGGCTATTGAAGAAAAGATCTCTACAACTAAAACTACAACTGATTTTCTCATTATTAAAGATTTGATATTTACTGAATCAAGAATTAAGCAAATTCATGAGATAATCTCGTCCCAATTTCATGTTGATGCCAAAGGCTTGCTAAAAGAAAATATTCGGATGATTGTAGATCAATCGTTAGAAGCAGACTTAGTAAATTTTTTATCTAAATTTATGTATAACTTCTCTAAATATCACCCCTTCGAGGATGGTAATAAAAGAACTTTATTGGTGACGGTCGATTCTTTTTTAAGATTAAATCATTTAAAGCTAAAACTA
>JACPCC010000112.1 GCA_016179995.1 Candidatus Woesearchaeota archaeon
TTTTTCTGCTAAATGTAATAGTTCTAATTTTTTCTTTCCGCCTAAACCTGCGCTTAATACTGCGCCTTGATTAGTCTTGTCAAGAGCCAACAATTCAGAGGCATTATGGACCATGACCATTTCCATACCAGAGTGATGCAGACCTTTGACTTCAGACGGGGAACCATAACCTATACTTACTAACCGCGGCTTGCCGCGATGTTTTTGCCTAATTGGCGAATGTCGCCCCCGAGGATACCTCCAACGATCTTTTACCCGACGAGAGAAATTGGCTGCTTTTACTTTAAAATGAGGCTTTCTTTTTTTAGCTTCATTTCTTAGTTTTAAAAGACGCAAGGAGTCTTTTTTTCCGGAAACGAGAGAGGAAGTTGGTTTTTCTGTTTTCATTTTTATTGGCTCAATTTTGTTATAATTATATTTTTGGTTTTGGATTTTTAGTTTTATGTTTTGAGAGTTGTGTTTTGGGTTTTATGTTTTTTTTGTTTGTGTTTTTATGTTTTGAGGGTTATTTTTTAAGGTATTATTGATGGGATTTTTCAATTGAAATATTTTAATGAACGTTTTTTAGTTTTTGTCTCCTGCTTTCTTAGTAATATAACAGCCATCTTGGAATACACGGCGGTCACGATTAGTGATACGACAGAGCTGTTCTATTTTAGCAGCTATCTGACCAGCTAATTCTTTATCAGGACTTTGTACAGTTATTTCTGTCCCGCTTATTTTTACTTCGGCGCCCAGGGGTAAAGTAATTTTACGAGGTACGCTTTCACCTAAAAAGTTCTTGATGATAAATTCTTTGCCGCTAACAGTGACATTCATAGGAAAGTGTCCGGAACATATTTTTAAACGATAAAAATGAGGTTCTTGTACACCTTGTACTAGGTTGCGGATGTGTGAAACAAAAGTCATCATCTGCATCTTTTCTTTTTTAGTGGCTTTCTTGGAGAAGACCACTACTTTGCCGCTTTCTAATTTAAGTTCGATACGGGGATAGCTAAACTTGCGGCTGACTTCACCTTTAGGTCCTTTCAATTTTAAGACTGCAGCTTCTAGCTTAGCATTAACTCCTGCCGGCAAGGCAATTTCTTCGTTTAAATCTAATTTCATTTTGATAGTGATAGCTTAGTAGCGAGCTGCTTATTTTAATAACGATTTTTTCGTATCAATTTTTAGTAGCAGCAAACAGCTGATTTAATAGCAGTAAACTAAGAGTTTTCCTCCTAAATTCTTTTCTTTAGCTTGAAGGTGAGTCATGATTCCTTGCGGGGTAGTTATTAAAATTATTCCAAAGTCTTTAGCAGGGAGGTAACGTTTTTCCCATTTTTCAAAGACATTATGTTTAGTGGAAAATCTTGGTTTGATAACGCCGCATTTGTTGATGTTTCCCAAAAGATTGACTTTGAGCAGTCCGCCTTTTTCGTCATTAATTTCTTCGAAGTTGCCCAAGTAGCTGTGCTCGTTTAGCAGGCCTAAAACGGTTTTAATCATTTTGGAGGCAGGCTTAATTAAGACTTCTCTTTTGCCTACTTTTTCAGCATTCAGTATTTTGGCTAAAGCGGCGGCCAGTGGATCGTTGAACATTTTTGTTTCACCTTTAATTAATTATTATTTTCCGTTTGATTGTTTTTTTTGTTTGATTGTTTTTAAATTTGTGTTAGTTATCTAGTTAAATTTTTTGAATCCCAATCCGATAGCCATATCTCGGAAGCATTGCCGGCAAATGTGCAACCCATACTTGTTGATGTGCGCGCCGTTTCGTCCACAATTTTTGCATTTTCTCAAGGCAATTCCGCAGCTTCGTTTCTTTGGCTGGTTGAACTTAATGAACTTGGCTTTCTTTATTGGTTTAGCGTTGAGCTGCTTGAATACTTTTCTATGGTCGCTGGTGGTCATTCTACTTTCACTCCCTGTTCTCTTATGTAATTAATGGCTTCTTCTTTGCTGATTTTGTGTTTTTTACCAAGTGTTTGTGTTTTTAATTGGCGGTCTTTTACTCTATAACCTGGCCGAATTAAAGTTACGGCCGCTTCTAAGCCCATGATTTTTAATTCTGGATCGTATTCCATACCTTGGATATCAATATATTCGGGAACACCAAATGAAAAATTTCCTTCGGTATCAAAGTTTTTGACAGACAGCGTATTGCTTTTAGCAGCTAAAAGACGATGCAGTAATTCATTAGTTCCTTTGCGAATAGTTACCTTACAGCCGATGGCTAAACCTTGTCTTAAGCCCCAGCCTGGAATTCTTTTTTTAGCTAAGGTTTTAACTGGCACTTGAGGAGTTAGTTTCTGCAATAACTTCAAACCTTTTTTAAGCCCGTCTTCACTCTTTCCTGCTCCGATGTTTAAAGTGATTTTGGCAATTTTGATTTGCTTCATTTTATTATTAACAGCTTTATGGGAGGCTGAAGAGACTGGATGAGATGAGGAGACCGACATAGTCGAGGAAGCTGAAATGGTTGCTGTATCTTTAGCTGTGGTTTTCATTGTGTTTCACCAGCAGCTTTTTTTGTGGATTTTTTATCTTCTGTTTTCTCTTTCTTCTCTTTATTTTCTTTATGTTCATGATTCTTTTCTTTGGATGACGCCCAGCCTGGTTTTTCTGCTAAAACAAATAAATATTTTTTAAGAGTGGAAACTTCTTCACCATTAACAGTGTAAATGGCCAGTTCTTCTTTAATTTCTTTGAGCTGTCCGCACTCTCCGCGATGTTTGCCATTAGTTAGGTAAACCCAGCAGCCAGGTTTTAATTCTAAAGTTGCTTTGATTTCTTGTTGCGGTAAACTGATAACTGCGCTATCTCCAATCTTCAACTTCTTTTCTGAGATAATGTTGCGGCCGTCGTGGAAATGATATTGCAATTTTCCACCAGCTAAAACAGTCTTACCTAAGATCTTACAAGTTTTTTCAGAGGCTTTTTCATTCTTGATTTCTACTAAGGATAAACGGCCTTGCGCGTCAAATATCATACTATAACTTTTCTTGAGTTTAGGTAATTGTAATACGTCGAATAAACCGACCATATAGCGTGCTTCTTCTCTTTTTAGCCCATCAACTAGTACTTCATTGTTGTGCAATAGTTTTTTTACTTCACTGCTGGTTGCAGCTAGCCCTAAACTATCTTTCAAAAGTAAGCTGAGGGGCAATCCAAATTCCATTTTATGACCGGAAGGGCGTGGTTTCGCAACATACTTGTCTCCTCTTCGTTCAATAGGCCAGCTTTTTGGGGCAAATATGCTTTTAAGGTGATTTTTCATTTTTAGCTCTCTCTGTGTTTGTTATGTTTGTATTTGTTTTTATTTTATGTTTGTATTTGTTTTTGTTGTATTTGTAATATTTGTTTTTTTAGCGGTATTTTTTTCAGAGACAGATTTGTGCTCCGATTTGTTTTCCGATTTGTTCTTTAATTGATTTCCGGATTTGTTTTGGGTATTGTTATTCTGCTCTAGCTTTTCTTTTCTTAATTTGTCACTAAGGTCTAATTCAGTAATCATTAGTTTAGCTGGATTCAAGGGAAAGAGTAATTTGTTGCCGTCTTTCTTGATTATTTCTATACCCGTAATGTAAACTCTTAATCTTTTCAGTTCGATGCGCTCAACTTTGCCTTCTTTCTTAGTGAATTGACCACGCATGACTTTCACTTT
>JACPCC010000113.1:0-2110 GCA_016179995.1 Candidatus Woesearchaeota archaeon
ACCCTAATAAAAGCCCTATTATTGAGCCAATCACGGCAGGCAGGAAAAGAAGTTTGAAAAAGGTATTACTAAAAGGCAGGAGAAATTGTAATTGATTAGAAACAAAACCCATCAGTTGATCATAAAATTTGGCTAAGATAAAGCCGCTGATTGCCCCTCCTAACAAAGCAAAAATTAGCGCGTATATAACAGCAGAAAGTCTTTCTCCTCCTACCAAGAAATCACCAAAGAAAATAATCATCTGAGCTATTACTAGCGCAGTTATACTGGCAATCACGGTTTCTTTAGTTTTTGCATCAAATGTAAATAGGTTTTGTTCTGGCGAGGGTGTCACCGAAGAAATGTTTACTACAGGATCAGGTATGTTCATCTGCCCGCGTTTGTTTAGTAATTTCTTTTTTGTTTTTTTAACCATTTATTTCACCTCAAAGTTCTATTTCTTAGAAACTGCTTTTTCTAGAATTACACTTTTTACTTCTTCTTTTTTCCAATTAGTTTTATCTGATAAATGTTTTAATATTTCATCTTCAGATATGCCTTTCTTTTTCTCTTTATCAACCCAATTCTTTAATTCTGGATAGTTATAGAGTACAGCTTTTTTACGAAAAGCATGTAGTACTAGTATTACAGCTAAAGCCAATAGTAATAGTCCTAAAAATCCTAACCATAAATAAATTCCATGGATTGACCACCTACTTTCTGTTGAGGTTGCTTGCGGTTGAGATAATAGAGGAGATGGTTCTTCAATGATTCCTTTTTTTGGAAGATTTTGCAAAGATGAAAGCTGTTGTTCTTCAACTGTTTTTACAGATATTTCGGTTGTCGTAATTCCACCTTTACAAGTTTGTTCCGTAACAGGTTTTACTGGACCAACTACAGTTACAGGAAAAGTTATACCACCCACAGTTTTCTCAGTTTGACATTTATTTAAATCTTCACAAGTTCTAGTTTGTTTGCCGTTTGTACAAGTCGTCCAACCGGAACAGGACCATTTTCTGCCACAGGATAAAGAAGAGCCTCCGCCGCCACCGCCTCCTCCGCCACCACCACTGACAGCTGAGACGCTAACAATAGGTTGAGCAACTCCACGTACAAAGTTATAATCTATTTCTTGACCGTATAAATTATTGCCACTTGCCGTTTCGTAAGCATTTACTCTTAGACGTAAGGATAAAGGGCCAGGAATTGTTTGTGGCAATGGAAAGGTTAAACTAATAGAACTAGATTGGAATAAACTGGGAGTAATAGCTGCATCTCCATAGTTAATTACATTGCCAGAGGTCGTAGTAAGACATTCGGTTTGAACAAAACCATCATTAAAAACAGTATCTAACTGCTGAAGATTGGCAGGAGTACAAACATCGAAATTTACAGTATTAGATGTTAACTGGAAACTAAAACCGTTAACTATTTGTCCGGGATAGTTAGCTGTTATAGTAAATGTATTATCTACAGCTAAAGTGAAAGATAAAGTAGGAGCTGGTATTTCTATAGCTTTTCCTGATAAAAGTCCAGTGGTAAAAAAGAAAACAGCAGCGAGGATAATTAATATTAAACTTATAGCCATAATAATAAATGTTCTGTTTACTTCTCCGTGATGAGTCAAAGCTATCTTTTGAGGAGCAGGTTTTGACAGATTAGAGTTTGATTTCATTGGAACACCTTCGATACAAACCGACCTATAGCTGAAATAAATTTAATTCGTTCATCTAGAGGAGGAAGTGTAGTCGGATAAGTTTCTTCTAGAGTTTGAACACTCTGGCCGATATTGTTAATTAAGCAATCGATATTGTTGGAGCAAGAGCTGTCTTGACAGTCGGTGAGTTGATTGCAGTCGTTGTCAGCATTGTCGGTACAGATTTCTAAAGCAAAAAGATTGATAGTATCAGCAGTTTCATCACAATCTCCTCTTTCAGTAGAATAACCATCATAATCTAAATCTGGACAACCGTTGGTTGTATCAACGTTAGTTCCATCTAGTGTATCTGGACAAATATCAGGGGTATCATCAAAAATGTTGTCATTGTCATCGTCAGGGTCGCAAGCATCGCCTAAACTGTCACCATCGGTGTTTATTTGATCTGGATTAAAACAAATGAGACCATTACTT
>JACPCC010000113.1:2134-5750 GCA_016179995.1 Candidatus Woesearchaeota archaeon
ACGCCATCACCATCATCATCAATATTGGAAGCACACAGGCTACTTTCTGGATCACAAAATTCAAGTTCAATGCAATTGATAGGATTACTTCCTCCAAAACAATCTTCAGTATCTAAAACACCGTCGTTGTCATCGTCAGGATCACAGAGATCGCCTTGAACTGGAAGGGAATTACTTTCTTCGTCAACAATATCATAATTATTTTGGTCTCCATTTGTTATAAGATCACAATTATCAACGGCATTATTAAGACCATCGTAATCGTAATCACAAGATTCAGCTACACAATCCGCTGAAAAACAGCTTGAGACACAGTCAATTAAAGATGAATAAGAATTACTACCTGCATTGTTAAGCCCTTCGCAAGGATTATTTAAAGTATTAAGAGAAGTATAAAGAGAATTTAAAATACACTCCGTTTTACATTCTTCTCTTGGATCACAACTAGGAGAAAAACCAGTTTGAGGATTACAAATAGGTAGAACATAATCTTCTGCTTGTACACAGATAGTATCACAAGCATCACCTATATCATTTCCAACAACATCAGCTTGGTTACATAACACTTCTTCAAACGGATTTAAAGTTCCGTCTCCATTAGGATCACAAGTAGCTACAACTGAAGCTCCGTTTTTAATTAATTGGCAGTTATCATCACAGTCTGTAGTAATGCCATTATCACATAAATCAATAGTACCATCACCATCATCTTCTAGTATTCCATCGTTATCATCGTCTGTGTCACAAATATCGCCTAGTCCATCACCATCAGTATCATACTGGTCATTGGGATTAAAACAAATTGTTGGATCAAGCCCATTAGTCTCACAAAAAATAGGAGGACAGGTGTCTAAAATATCAAAAATACCATCACCATCAGCATCAGTATTTGAAGCACAGATACTATTAATACAAAGTTGTGGTGCCTCAAGATTATTAGAATCATAACATCTGGCACTGCCACCCATACAATCTTCAGTATCTAAAACACCGTCGTTGTCATCGTCTGTGTCACAAGCGTCGCCTAATATTAGTTGATTGTTAATCTGTTCATCAGAAAGATCAGCATTATCTTGAGTTGGATTTGAAACCAAAGGACAATTATCCACATCACCACAAACTGTGTCTTGATCTTCATCATTTAATGGATCTTGAGGGCAGATATCATTTAAACAGATAAAATCACCGTCAGGATCTGGATTTGATCCATCTGCATACATTTGAGCTTCATAAGGACATGAATCTTCAAAATTAGAAACTAAGTCACCATCAAGGTCTAAAATATCGTATAAGTCGGCGTAAATTAGGATGGAGTTTTTATTATCACTAACTAAAAGTTTATTCTCAGCCCAAGCAACCATTATTTTTTGGGATTGTGCCATAGAGGATTGTGCTACGAAGAAAGTATTTTTATTTCCGGAAGCGATATCATTAACTAAAAAAGCTGGTTCCAAAGCCCTTCCTTGAGAATTAAATAATTGACCATTAATAGAATAAGAACCAGCATCCAATGTATCCCAAAATAAAAAATAACCACCCTCATCTAAAGGTAAGAAGTCTAATTGTGGAGAAACAATAATTAATTTAGGATGTTCTTGATCACCCATTCCAGATTGTAAAACAAATTCTTCTTGATAGATGGTTCCATCTGGATTATATATTTTAGCATGAATATCATAATCCTCAATTTGATTAGTCTGCCAAGCTATTATAAACTTTCCATCTTCAAAAACAGAAACACTAGGAAAAGCCTTTAATCCAGTAGTTTGAGAATTAACTATAAATACAGATGTTAAAGGTACACCTTTATCACTATAAATTCTTGCATAAATATCCCCATTATTTTCCCAGATGACCACTAAAGAAGTAAGAGAAATAAATTTGACAGAAGGATTAATATTTCTTCCAGTGTTAGTATTAACTTGAATATCAGTTTCAGATGAAACTGCATTACAAATAGTACCAGTTGAAGGCGATGTATAAAGAGTCATCATAATTTTTGTTTCTTCAGGAGACCAAACAGCTGCTATTTTTGAAGATGAAGAGATATCTAATGAAGGGTTAATGTTTTCATAGGCCCATGAAGGTAAATATCTAGATTTATAATCATATATTTTAATATTACATCTTGAACTACCACAGTTAGGGCCATAGATATACCCAGTAATTAATTGCTTATAGGGAAAATCCGCACTATGATCACTATCAATACTATATTCTCCTGAAACTGCAGCTATGTAGTCACTGCTTTGAACAGTTTTAAATGTTTTTGAGATATAACTACTACCAGAATCTCCATTGTAAATTGGACAAAGCTTTAAAAATTCACTATTAGAGCTTTCAAATAATTTTCCATTAAAATAACCATTCTTAATTAAAATAGTCCCCTCTGTTCCGTAACTTAATAAAAAATTATCCCCGCCACTTAGATAAAAATCAGACAATTTATATTCTCCATAAGTGTTAGAGTTGCCATCTAACAAATAATCATTTTTTTGATCAATTGCTACCGCTTTCCCCGCCAGTGTTTTTCCAGATTGACAAGAGACCAATAATAGATTGATTATCAATATTGTAATAATAATTAAAATTAGTTTATTATGTTTCATCTTGGCTCCTCGTCTGTTTGAGGATTTTGTTGAGGAAATAAATTATTGATTGCTGTTTTTAAAGAATTTAAAAAACTGTCTCTATTACTTTCAGCTTTGTAAGCTGTTACTGCATCTGTAGCTTCAGTAATAAAAATTAGATAGGGAGAAGTATCTGGTTGTTGAGTTTGACAATCAATAATGGCTTGAGTATCTAAATATCCATCATCATCACTATCAGTAATATAAGGGTTAGAATCTAAAGGACAATTGTCATTTCCTGTACATGAACTGTCGGTTTGATCAGGATCACAAATCCCATCGTTGTCATCGTCGATATCAGTCACATCCGCAGTTCTGTCTCCATCAGTATCTAATAAACAAACATTACTTACACAAACCAATCCAGCAACACAACTATCAGCACTACAATCTTCATTTAAACCTGCAATACTTTGTCCGACCACTCCTTTCTTTAATCCACCAGATAAGAAAAAGAAGAGAGCGAAAGCGACTACTAAAATAAGGACAATAAACCAAATCTTATGAGGATCTGTTTTTTGTTTCGTTGATGTTTCTTTTTGTTTTAGCAAAATCTATCCTCTTTTGTTAAGAATATTATTTTTTTACTAACGGATTTTCCAAACCAGTAAACATTTCTTCTACTTCTTTCTTTTTCCAGCCGGTGTTCTGCGCCAAAATCTGTTTGATATCGTCATTAGAAGTGCCCATTTTCTTTTCTTGAGCAATCCAAGTTTTTAACTCATCATAGTTATAGGCTACTTTTTTGTGCTGGAAATGGTGCAAAAATAGGATGATGACTACAATCAGGAGGATTAAACTTACTGGTCCCAAAATAAAAAGACTTTTGTAATTAGTCCAAACTTGTGCTAAAGTTAATTTTTGCACTGTTGGTTGTGTTGTTTGAACTGGTTTAGGTTGAGTTTGTACTGGAGCATATTGTTGTTGAACTGGAGTTTGAGCTGGTGTTTTAATTACTGGTGTAGTTATTCCGCCTTTACAAGATT
>JACPCC010000114.1 GCA_016179995.1 Candidatus Woesearchaeota archaeon
TTGTTAGCCAATCCGCAGAAAGCCAAGCTCTATCAGCGCTTCTTCAAAACAGGAAAAGGAGAATACGCAGAAGGCGATATATTCTTAGGAATAACTGTTCCAGAACAAAGAAAACGGGCTAGTAAATATTCTAATTTAAATTTGACAGAGATTGAAGAACTGTTACACAATCCTATTCATGAATATAGATTAACTGCTTTGATAACGTTAATAAATCGTGCCAAGAGTAAAAAGATATCTCCCTTAGAAAGAGAAGAATTGTTCAACTTCTACTTAAAAAATACTAAATACATCAACAATTGGGATTTGGTAGATATTTCTGCACCGCATCTGGCAGGAAATTATCTCTTACAGAATGATAATAAAGAACGCCAAATACTCTATAAACTGGCTCGCTCCACCAATTTATGGGAAAAAAGAATTTCTATCATTACCACTCTTGTATTTATTAGACACAAACAATTTAATGACACCATGAAAATTGCAGAAATTCTGCTAACCGACGAACATGACTTGATTCATAAAGCCGTTGGCTGGACACTGCGCGAGATTGGAAAAAAAGACCAGAAAATAGAAGAAGAATTTTTGTTAAAACATTATAAAACCATGCCGCGGACGATGTTAAGGTATGCCATTGAGAAGTTTGAAGAGGAAAAAAGACAGTTTTATTTGAGAAAGTGAAAAAAGAAAACACAGTTAATGGAACTACTAAATGGTAGTTAATTGTCAGAAGATTTATAAACTAGGGCGTATTTAAGGTATAACATGGACTTAAATAAATCTATTTACGGATTCCTTGCTGGAATGCTTAGTTTAGCTGCAGTTCCTCTTCAGGCTAATGCAGAAATAAAGACACCCTCATTATCAGAGCTTTTATCACCTTCCGCTTATCAATTTGTCTTAAGTAAGTGGAATGAAGCAGGAGTGCATTTGTTTGACGCTGATAAAGATGAAACTGTAGATTTTGCCATCCAGGTCCCAAATATTCCTGCAGAGAGGAGAAATAATGCTTTTAGAAGAATCTGTTCTTATGTGCCTAAAAAAGGACCCTTAGTATCCGATTATAGTTTAAATTTAACATTAGGTCGTTGCAACAAGCAAGGTTTGGAGAGTAAAATAGAATCTAATACTACAGAAGGAAAAGTAGATTCTTTAACTACTAATTCTTATGATGAAAAAGGACAATTAGTAAAGATAGAAAATGTTAGTCTAAGTATGGGGACTGGAACTTCTATAAGAAATGTAGAAGAAATAACTTATCACGATAATGGGAGAGTAAAAACAAATATCAAATATGCACTTAATGAAGCAGGAGAAAAAGTAGTTTCTAGCGTACAAGAATATGATATAATAGATAGAATCATAAAAAGTTTATCCTACCAAAGAGGTAAACTAAGAGATGGAGAAATTAATAATTATCTTCAGAACGGACAAGTAATTACTGAGAGATATACCTCACATTTTCTAGACGAATGCAAAATATTACGTCAGAGCGATACTTACGCTGAAGACATTGATTGTGATGGGAAGTGGGATAACTGCGAAGCCCCTGGTGAAAAAATTAGACCTTGCAATGAGGGCGATAAACTAGGACAATCTATTTTCTTAAATAAAAAATAGTTAGTAATTTTATTAAGCGTTTCATTTCTCTAATTTTTCATAAATTAGCCGCAATTTATTTAATGTAGCTTAATACTTTAATAAGATATGAAATATGTTTTATTATCGGCTTTGCTTGCTCTTGGCGGAACAGAAAAAGTTTCTTCTCAATTAGTAGAATGGTGCCGGGGAATTGATCCAGTTCAAATAGAAGAAGTAAGAAGTTATAGTAGAACGATAAGGATTGAGCAAAAAGAGATTACGGTAATTTACGAAGATAGAGGAGATCGTGGCAGGGATAAAGCTGATATTTTAAAAATAGAAGGAGAGAGGACTTTGTTTATCGATGAAACATTAGACGGGATAATAGATGGCGGAGAGATTGAAGGAGTATTTTTTAGAAAAGAAATGCCCTCATATTATTTAACCAAAGGCCAAGAGATGTATACTAAACTGCTGAAAGAAATAACTTCTAAAATTAAAAAAAATGATGAAAAAGGACTGGAGAAAAGAATTAAAAAAATAAACTCTGAAGAATAAATAATAATCTACCTCTGAACTAATTAAATAATATTAAATTTCAGAGAAAATTCTTAAAAATAGGCTCAATTTTAAGCTTAAAATGACCACCCACACTAACGCTAAACCAAATATTGCGTTTGATATAGATGAAACTCTTAGTAATACTGTTTTATATTATGTGCAAGAAATGCAAAAACGCTTTGGAAATCCAGAATTTCTATCAGCCGAAGAAATTATACAAAAATATCGCTATACACAACATGTTCCCTATTGGAACAATGAAAAAGCTAGAGAATGGGTACATCAAGCAATTTATAACGATGAACTTCAGGAGAAATTGCCGCTCATTCAGCAAGCTGAAGTCTATGCCCCAAAAGTAGCTGAAATATTAAATTTAACTTGTTACTTAACTATTCGCCAAGAAAGTGTTGTTCTAGGCACAAAAAAACGGTTAGATAAACACCAATTTCCTGAAGCGCAAATAATCGCTAAACCTTTTTTAGATAATGACACTGCAGGAAGTGTCTGGAAAGCTAAGAAATTATTATCTTTATCTCCAAAAATAGAAGCAATAGTTGATGATAACCTTGCGTTAGTTCAAACATTTGATTATCTTGAGACCAATTATCAAGGCACTATCTTTCTTTTCGGACACGAAACCAAACCCAAAACTCATTTAGATGTAGTGCCCTGTCTAAATTGGCCAGCTGTTTATGAAGCAGTAAAAGAAAGATATTCTTAATTAAGACAGATTGGATAAATAAAATCATATCCGATAAACATTTTTCTCAGGATAATTCTCTTTGAAATAATCATATAGAGCATCAAATCCTAAATTATAAGCCATTAATGTTTTAAAACCAGAAGGTAGTTCTTCAGAATTCAAACCAAGAGATTTTTCAAGATAATGAACGCCAACATTATGTAACTTTCGCGGACTTAAACTTTTATTAGCCTCCAAATGTTGCAAAAGACCAGTCACAAGAGTTTCTATACTCACCTCAAAATTATCTTTTAACGAGGAATTATCTTCTATCCGAAGTATTGGATTATTCATTTTAATTTGTATTTTGGCATATATTTAAATAGCTTTTTGATTTAAAAATCATTTAAATATGAATACCAACACCATCCCTAGTATTATCAATGAAAATAGCACTAAAATAAAAGCAACCTTACCAGAAAGAGATCCAAATAAAAAACAAGAAGTATTCTACAATCCTTTGATGCAGTCCAATCGCAATATATCCATCCTACTTCTAAATTCCACCCCTAACCAAAATATGGAAATTGCCGACCCTTTAGCTGGCTCAGGCATCCGCTCAATCAGATTTTTTAAAGAGTTGAGAAAAGGAAAGATTAGTCGTTTGTTTGTCAACGATAAAAAGGAAAATTTTCCAAAGACTTTCAAAGATAATTTAACACTA
>JACPCC010000031.1 GCA_016179995.1 Candidatus Woesearchaeota archaeon
AATATGGAACGCTTAATTGGCGATTTACATCTTGATTTAGAGAATGTCTTTTCTGAGTTAAAGAAAGTTGCTAAAGAGATAGATGAGAAGATAGGGTGAATGTTTAAAATTATTAATAATTCTGAGGTCTGGTTTTTAAGGATCTGTAGAAAGTCTCGTTTGAGGCAGATTTTTGCTAAGGGTTTAATTTGAATGGGAGATCTAATTTTGAAGAAATCTGCTTCCAGAACCATCTTACGAATTGCTAGGCTCTCACTCTTTTTGACTTTTTCTACAGAGCCGGTTTTTAATAAACATTTTTAAAATAAAGCCTATTTAAATCATTTATGGCAGCCAATATAGAAATTGCGAAGACTGAAGTTGAGACCATCATTGAAAAAGCAGAGCTAATTTATGCACAAAACTTTCCCGCTATAACCTGTTTTGAACGGGCCATATTTTTTAGTTGGGGCTGTATAATTGGGGATTGCACTTTTTGTTATATGAGTACCCAGCCGGCAGAGAAGAAGCCTACCGAAACAAAAAGAAGTACAGAGTCAATCTTAGCTGAATTTATTCTAGCCAAAAATTTAGGATGGGATATTGGTTTTTTTACTGGTGGAATTGGTGTCTTTACTCCCTCAGAGATTGAATTTCTCTTAAGAAGCGCAGTAGAAATAACAGAGGAAAAAATTTGGCTTTCTGTGGGTGCGCTATCTACTCCTCTTATTAAAAAATATTTGCCTTATATCAAAGGAGTTGTAGGATCAACAGAAACTATTAATCCAGTCTTGCACAAGAAAGTTTGTCCTTCTAAACCATTACAGCCGTATGAAAAAATGTTTGTTGAAGCAAAAAAACTTAATTTACTAACAGCTATGACCTTCATCGTAGGAATGGGGGAAGTTAATTCTGATTTAACTTTATTAATAGATTTTATCAAAAAGTATCAAATTGATAAGATTCATGTTTATGGTTTAATACCTCAGGAAGGGACTATGTTTCAATGTCACAAGCCACCTACAAAAGAAGAACAAGCTTGGTGGATTGCTCAACTTAGAATTGCTTGTCCAAAATTGGATATTCAATGCGGGGTTTGGGAAGATCGCATGGAGCGTGTTTCTTATCTCTTAAAAGCAGGAGCTAATTCAGTTTCAAAATTTCGAGCTACGGCTCTATTTGGAACATCTGTGGCTAGAGAATTAGAGTTGCAGGCAAAGAAAGCAGGAAGACAATTTCAAGGAACAGTAACTAAGTTGCCAGATATTGATTGGAATAAAGAGGTAGAAAAGTTAAGTTTTGATTCGACGCTCAAGAAAAATATTTTAAGGAAATTGAATGAATATTTGGCGGTGATGAGAAAAAATATAACTAAAAATTCCAATTAATCCAGAATATATTCTGTACTCTTTTCTAATTTAAAGTCCTTAGGCCAGATGTAATAAATTTTCAGGCAAGTATTTACAATTTGTAATCCTCCTGTTATAATTTCTGATGGGCTAATTAAATACTCCTGCTCTAAAATAGTAAAAGATAATTATTTAAACCTCTGTGCTTTCTCTTTGATTGTGGACAAGAAAAAAGAGTTGATTTTAGTACTTACAGTTGTCTTGATAGTAGTCAACCTATTGAATATTCTTTTCTTTGTATTGACTAATTCTGAAGGTAATTCTCCAGATTTAACTGGACAAGCTACACAAGTGCAAGGAACAACTACACTATGTATCAATAGTCCGCCTAGTTTTACAGTAATTTCCAATCAGAATGCGATTATTAACACACTATTTACTTATCAGGTATCCGCATCAGATGCTAATGATGATTTATTTACTTTTTCTGACAATACTTCTTTGTTTGAGATAAATTCAAGCGGCTATATCTCTTTTACTCCCGCGACGGCTGGAACCCATACCATTTTAATTACGGCTACGGAATCTCGCAGCTGCACTAATCATAGTGTTTCAACTACTATGATCTTAGGTATAGCAGAAGAAACAGCACCAGTAGTTACTCCTACTCCTTCAGGCGGAGGTGGTGGGGGTGGAGGTGGTGGCTATAAAATACCTGTAGAAGAAACACCTATTGAAGAATTTGTTCCTAAATTTCCAGCTTCATTTCAAATGAGTGATGAATTGGTTAAAGTGACTTTAAAGAAATCGCAAAGTCTACACAAAAATATAATCATTACTAATGATGGCGGTCAAGTTTTAAACTTAGAGATAAATAGTCCTACAAATTTAATTGAAGTAGAGCCTGTTTCTTTTAGTTTAGATCCGGGCGATAATCATGAAATAAACTTGGTCTTTAATCCTAAAAAAGAAGCTCAGCCGGGGGTTTATAATGGTGAGATACAAATTGAAGGAAAATATATTGATGGGGAACAGACAAAGGTTATAACTGAAGTAATTACTTATATCTTAGAGATAGAATCAGAACGTGTATTATTTGATGGAAGTTTGGATTTACGCAAAAATCATCTGCTGAGGGGGGATAATTTAGAAGCAACATTGACTATTTCTGGTTTACTGCCTGGCACAGTTAAATTAATTTATGTGGTTACTGATAAAGAAGGTGTAGTTTTACTTACTAAAGAAGAAGAGGTGTCGATTGAAGAACAGGTTTCTTTTACTAAAAAAATAACTCTGCCTGAAGGATTAGCTCCGGGAGAATATGTTTTATCGGTGAAGATTGTTTCTGGTGATTCTTTTGCTTCGACGACTGAATTATTTATAATTGAAGCTGGTACTTCAGCTTTAATTGGTTTAGCGGCTCCATTGGCTAAGAGCACTGCTTTCTTGATAGGGGTGCCTTTATTATTAGTTTTGACTTTAATCAGTTTGGTGGTATTTTATGCTTACCATTTTTTTACCGGTGGAAAAATATTGGCTTGGAGAGGACTTAAAAATACCGCTAATCATTCAGTGCGTAATTCGGGCCGTAGTAAATTATTAGATGATTCCATTTTTAGAGATACGCAAGAAGTATCATCTCTCAAAAAAGTTAAGCTTTTAACAATTAAGCAAGCTACTTTAAATAAACCAGAAGTTAAACTAGATGTTGATCTACTAAAACGTAAATTATCACTATTAGAAGAAAGCTATACACGCGGATTTATCCGCAAAGAAAGCTATTTTAAAGCAAAGGAAAATTTGCAGAGAATAATTGGTAAAGGAAAATAAGAATAGTAGGTGAATGATTAATTTAGGCTTTATGAAAAAAGTAATATTAGTGATCTCTATCTGTATTTTTTTAATGATTATTTCTTCTGTAGTTATTTTTTTTAGTTCTAAAACAGATTTATATAACATTGCATATAAAAATAATTGCTGTCAAGAATGTTTAGATAAAGCTAATCAAGATCCTTCTGGATATGATATCAGCATTAAAGAATGTTTTGCTTACAAGCTTAGTAACAACTGTGAAAAATATTTTACTGAGAATAATCTTAGAGTTGGAGAGTGTAGTTAGTTTTTGGAGTTTACTTTTTCTTACGGCTCTGTAGAAAGTCTCGTTCGAGGCAGATTTTTGCTAAA
>JACPCC010000032.1:0-909 GCA_016179995.1 Candidatus Woesearchaeota archaeon
GGATATAAAATAAAATGATACTAATAGTTCCGGTTAAAGAAGCGATAGTATTCTTAGTATATAAGTCTGGAATGAAATTTTAGAAAACTATCACGGAAACTTCAAAATGAACCAAGAAACCAACTTAGCTATTTTTGAGAATTATGAAATCCGTCGTATCTACGATGAAGATACCAAAACCTGTTTTTTTCAGTAATCGATATCATCAAAGTTCTGATACGACAATCAAATTTTCAAGCTGCCAGAAACTATTGGAAAGTATTGAAAAACAGACTAAGGAAAGAAGGAAGCGAAGCGGTTACAAAATGTAACCAGTTGAAAATGGTCGCTGAAGATGGTAAATTACCTCTTACAGATGTCGAAGTTTTAGTATCTAATTTCCTCAACTACATCCCGTCGTCTGTCCGCACACTTCACACAATTGACAAGTTCCATTCTGTCTTAACTGGCTGGCTCCGCAGCTGCTGCATTTCATCTTTCCTGAATTGTTGCTGGATAAGACTTCATGTACTAAAGATTCTTTAGGAGGCGGATATTCTTTTTTTAGTGGAAGTGCATTAGTTATAGATTCACCAGACCATTCTGCTCCTTTAGAACCTTCTCTATCTTTAGAACTACCCCCTCCATTAGCAACTAAAAACTCACGTAGGTGCTCGATTAAAGGATGTCCTTCTAAATTCAAACTATGCTGAGCAATCAGCGCCGGAGCAGTTCCCGTCTGCAGATGTAAATTAATGGAATTAGTCAAAGCACTCAGCATTATCTCTTGTGTGGGTGAAAGACCTTCCATCTCTGCTCCCATTTTTACAAGCTGTCCCTCTTTCTGTTCTGCACTTAAACGTAATTCTCTTTTCCCTAACAAGACTTTTTTCCTTATTTTTCGACTAGTTTCAATTTCTAAGTCTTCAT
>JACPCC010000032.1:925-4419 GCA_016179995.1 Candidatus Woesearchaeota archaeon
ATCCATCACGATAAAGCGCTACGCCTTTTAACATCATGGTCCAAGCATCATAATATGCCTGTTTGATTTGTTCAATATTCCAATCATTAGGCATATTAATAGTTTTAGAAATTGCGCCAGAGATAAACGGCTGCAAAGCAGACAGCATTTTCAGATGTCCATAAGGGTGTATGTATCTCTTTCCTTTTTTGCCACATTTATTAGCACAGTCAAATACGGAATAATGTTCTTCTTTTAGATGCGGTGCATTTTCTAAAGTCATAGTGCCGCAGATATAATCATTAGCTTTTTCTATCTCTATTTCACTAAAACCAAGAGCGGATAAAAAGTTTTTTTCACCATTATTTGTAATGCGGTTATAAAATTCAGCGCCGACATTCATAGCGTTGAACAGATAATTAATATCCATGCAGTTCTTCAAATCTTTTTCTACTTTAGAGATCTGTTCTAAATTTAATCCTCTTTGTAACAAAGCGCTTTCATTAATTGTTGGACAACCTACAAAACTGCTATGTCCTAAACAATAAGAAATTATCTCTTCAATCTCTTTACTATTGTAGCCTAAATTTTTAAGAGCTTTAGGTACGGATTGGTTAACTATCTTAAAAAATCCACCACCCGCTAACTTTTTGTATTTAACTATTGAATAATCTGGCTCTACTCCTGTTGTATCACAGTCCATAACTAAGCCTATAGTTCCTGTGGGGGCCATAACACTAACTTGGGCATTGCGATAACCAAATTTCTCACCATTTGATAAAGCTCTATCCCATGAATCTCGAGCAGCTGATAAGAACTCTGCCGGACATAGTTTTTCATCAATGGGCATTGGCTTTATGCTTAAACCTTCATAATCTTGTAAACTATATGCTGCTCTGCGATGGTTGCGAATGACTCTTAACATTGACTCTCTATTTTTTCCAAAATCTTCAAAAGCTTCAATAGCTTGTGCCAATTCAGCAGATGTAGCATAAGCTTCTCCAGTTAGAATTGCAGCCAGTGCACCAGATAAAGCTCTAGCTTCATCACTGTCATAAGGTAAACTGCGCATCATTAGTAAAGTGCCTAAATTGGCAAATCCTAATCCTAAGCTTCTAGTTCTATATGTGTTGATAGCAATCTGTTCAGAAGGGAATTGAGCCATCAGAATTGAAATTTCTAGAGCAATAGTCCATAATCTAATTGCTTGCTGATAACCAGCAATATCAAATTTTCCACTATTCTCATCATAGAAACGGACCATATTAATAGAAGCTAAGTTACAGGAAGTGTCATCCAGATACATATACTCACTGCAATTATGGACGGTAATTCCATTTGCTATAAATGTATGCGTTAGTGGTTCAGTTAAGTCATAAACATCTTCAAGTCCCACATATTCTAATTTATCAACACAATCAAAAGAGTTTTCTGAGTAAGCTTCTGTCTCTTGATTTATTAATTTTAATTTCTCATTTTTTGGTGATTCTGTCATAAATCCAATCAGCTTTCCAAATTTAATTCTATTAATACGCGAGATCCGTAAAGAATGCATCTCCTGTACGCTGTATTCTTTTAATCCACCTTTTCCATCAGGAAGCCAGGCTTTGTCTTTGCCAGCTCGTCTATTACTGTAAATCTTACTTTTTATTCCAAAACCAAGCAGCATTATCTGAATATCTTTTAAGAGCTGTAAACTACTTGAATCTAATGAAATATAATAGCTTCCTTTTTTTGGATAATAAGCTACTGTGCCATCTGCGGTAAATAGACCTTGTATTATATGGCGTTGCGCATTTAAAGGAAGAGCAAATATTTCTTCAGAGATGCATTTCTCATGGCTTTTTAGTTTTAGATTGAGCATCACTTCAATTTTTTTAATAAGAACTTGATTAGTAATTACATATTTTGCTGATGTTTTAGTCATCTGCACTAAAGCCGGGCTATCTCTATGAGTAATTCTCTCATAGCTCAGGGCTACATATTCGGCAAATTTTTCCAGAATTGCTGTTTCACTTTCTTTATTCATAGTGAAGGCTATACCTCTTGTACTACTTATTTTTCCGCCACAACCATCTCCTAAATAAACACCCAGCATTTGGTAAAAAGTACTGTCCTCAATTTCTTTTAGTTCAGCTACTTCTTGCATTGGCAGTAAAATTAAATCATCTTTACATAATTCACAAGCTGCTACAAATTCTCTGTTAAGAGTAAAAACTTTATGGTCCGCAGTTAGTTTTAACTCATAGCCACTTTTAGTTGTTAATTTATAGATTGGTTTATTACCTGTTTTAAAAGACCCTGAAATTGGTACTTCTTGTATAAATCCAGTGTTAACAATTATAGTTGTTGGTTGACCTAATATGGAATCAATCCTTTTCCATTTTCCATCTTTAGTTAAAACTTTTGTGTCACCAGTAACGCAGGGGTTACTTCCATTTATCCTTCCATTAGCAGGGCTAGTGTGCCATTCGTTAATAGTCGTATCATATTGTACTCCAGGATCAGCTGAAGCCCAAGCGCAGTATGCTATGTCCTCCCACAAATCCTTAGCCGGAATTTTTTTAATGGTTTGTCCATTAGTTCTAGCTTTCAACTCCCAATCTTTATTTTCTGTTACAGCTTTGAAGAAATCGTTGGGAATCCTTACAGAATTATTGCTATTTTGTCCAGAAACTGTAAGATATGCTTCCGATTCATAATGGGTATCAAATTCACGAAGAGGCAGACTTCTACCTTGTTTGGCAAGATCAAGTGCTCTGATAAGATAACTAAGCGGTATTCCGCTCTTGGCTGCTAATTTCAAGGCTTGACGTACTTTTTTCTCATCAAAAGGATGTTCTTGTCCTCGAGCTAATTCTAGCAGTTTGGAAAGCCGTTGTTTCAATATTTTACTTCCGGCAACAAGCTGCGCAACTTTTTCTTCTTCTCTAACTTTCCACCAGATAAAATCTAAAATATCCGGGTGATCTAAATCTAAGCAAACCATTTTAGCGGCTCTTCTAGTAGTCCCACCAGATTTTACGCTGCCAGCTGCTACATCAAATATTTTCAAGAAACTCATTAAACCAGAACTAGTTCCACCGCCGCTTAATTTCTCACCCTTGCCTCGTAGTCTTGAAAAATTACTGCCGCTGCCGCTGCCATATTTAAAAATACGTGCTTCTCTGGTTAACAAACTAAATATACCACCATCACGCACTAAATCATCGTCTAATTTTTGAATAAAACATGCGTGAGGTTGTGTTCTACTATAAGCATCTTTAGAAAATTCTAATCTTTTGGTTACAGGATCTACGTAACTGTGTCCTTGCGCAGGACCAGTTAATCCATAAGCAAAATGTAATCCGGTAGTAAACCACTGCGGACTATTTGGGGCAGCGGTTTGGTTAATCAGCATATGCACCATTTCTTCATAAAATATCTGTGCATCTTTTACCTAATGTCTCTTTTCTGGTATAGCCGGTAATCTCTTCTGCCGCCTTGTTAAATTCGGTAATCCTCATCTCCTCATC
>JACPCC010000033.1 GCA_016179995.1 Candidatus Woesearchaeota archaeon
CAAATAATACTCGACCGGGAACATCAAACTGCCCCAATACAAATGGTTTTATAGATTTAATAATATCTTCTTCTATGCCGCCTGCGCTCGTAACTAGAACCTGAACTTTTTTATGTTTCACTAGATATTTTATAACTTCTCTATTTCCAGAACTAATCTGATTAGAAGTATAAGCTAAGAATATAATGGCTTTTTCTCTCTGCATGGCTTTAACAATCTCTATACCATGAGCCAGATGCGTGGCTTGAAACCCAGAGAGTGCAAAAGACTTTAAAAATTCTTTAAAATTCAAACCTTTCTCAAAATCATAGCCTTTAATCTGCGGATAACCTTCAAGAGTCATAGATCTATTCGGAGCATATTGAAGATGCTGGGATTTTAGATCGGCTGCTGATTTTTGATTGACAATTTTCATTTTTTACCTTGAATATTAGATGCTACTTGAAACATTAAATCTAAGCTAATAAATCTATCTATATACTCAAGAATATGCTTTCTTTAAATAATTTTTGGCTGAATTGCATATAAGTTAGGATATCTCTTGAACTAAGGACTAAAAACTTCATCTTCCCGCTTATAACTCTTCTACCATCAAAAAGATTAAAAATACACCTTAATGGAAACTTAAGTGAAAGAACCTAAACTAGTCCCTTTTACAAACCCATGAAAAAATACACCTACTATAAAGAAAAGCTTCAAGCCTGGAAAGCACGATTTAAAAGCCAGCTAGTTAGCAATTCTTATAAGTTCAATCCTTGGCTAGCAGAAAAAATTAAAGAACAAATTAAAATAGAAGCTAAAGTAAAATTCTTTCAAAATTATCTAGCCGATTTAACTGCTGCTCCAGACACAGATGGACAAAAACCATTTCCTCCGCAAACTACCAACGAAGGTTTAGAAATAATAAAACAAGCTCGAGAATTGCTCGGAGCTAGTTATGGTCTTTCAGGTGAAAATATTGTCTGCTTCCTTTCTAGTGCCAGTGGAGCTGCTGAAGCAGTATTGAGTACCTGCGCCAACTTGCTCGATTCAAAAAGAAAAATTCTGGCTGCTAATTTTGGTGCTTTTAGTGAAAGAACGGCCAGACAAGCGGCATCCCTAGGCTTGCCCCTAAACATCGTTAGATTGCCTTATGGTTCTGCCCCCCTATTTGAAAACATCGTTAAACAATTAGATTCACATACGCACTTAATCACCTTCCCACATTTAGAAACAGGAACTGCTCAAGAATTGCAACCCCAAGACTTAATTCCAAAGCTAGCCGATTATTGTCGTAGAAAAAAAATAACCCCTCCAATAATTGCTATTGATGCCACTAGTTCTAAAGGAACTATTGATTTTCAAAATTATGAAGAGATCCCATTGATAGTATATTCAGGAACACTAAAAACTTGTGGCTCGCCTTTGATGTCTTTCCTAGCCGCCAACGATAAAGCTTTAGAAAAAATAATTTCTTTACGTTGGGAATATCACCAGAAAAAATACTCTTTGCCTTATTATTTTGATTTAGTTAGAGAGTTTAGTTTTCAATCACCAGATAAATTTTTCACTCTTGCTGCCGATAACATAAATTTACCGGAAGATGAGCTCAAATTAAAACTAAAAAGTCTAAACTTCTGCTCAACACACAAAGAAAGATTCTCACTAACTTTAGAAATATGGGCTTTCAAGCACTTAACTTTCAGTCTTATGGCACCATCCCTAGCCAATCATCCATGCTCAATGCATATGTCTTACCAGAAGGTATTAATGGAGAAGAATTAAAAGAATTTTTGCGGTTAAAAAAAGGAGTAATTTGCGGTTTAGGGTATGGTGGAGCTGCCCCACAAGACTGGGAAGACAACGTCCATCCCCGGGTTAAAAAAGCCGCAGATATCTTACGTTTAAACAATTATCAAACCATGTCTGGTTTTACAGAAGCTCTAAACTACTCAGAAAGACTGCTTTCCGGCATCAGCGAATTCATGCAAGAAAAATATGCCCAAAGGCCTTTCCGCAAGATGCTTAAAGAAAACAAAAAGCAAGCTTTAAGACAGTTAAAACTAGAGAAAAAGAGAATCGGAAACAATATTTTTGGGTCTAATTTTGGCTCTAAAGTTGAAACAGCTCCTGAGAACAAAGAACAGAATAATTTAACTGGACAATTCTAAAGAAGATAAAAGGCTCTGTAGAAAAAGTCAAAAAGAGTGAGAGCCTAGCAATTCTTAGAGGGTTCAGGATTCGAAAGTAGATATCTCTTTCAAACTAAACCCTTAGCAAAAATCTGCCTCGAACGAGACTTTCTACAGAGCCAAGATAAAAGTCAAGTTTAAAATATGAGTTTTCCACCAGTGTTAGTTTCACTGATGGCGTAGCCATATCAACGTAAACTTTGATTGGAAAACTCATTGTCAGAAACAGCCCCGAGCAAAGCGAGCATGCCACTGGTGTTGAGCCTGCAGACGAACACCAGTGGTGGGCGGTTTCTTTGACATTCAATTTAAGATTTAGTTTAATATTAATGAGCGACAAAAGTTAATAAGCAATAGTGTCGCTCACTATATAGTAAACGACAGGTTACTTTGATTCATTATTTTTGTCGTTTACTATATTTATCTTCAAACGATATAGTTTTCCAACAGTTATTTTTTTCTTCCGCAAACTTTATAACTACCACCACGCCAAAAGAAACTTTGTATAAAATGAGGTGCCAAAATGAGAACTATCTGTGTTATCAACCATAAAGGCGGTGTAGGAAAAACTACTACTGCCGTAAATTTAGCTGCTGGATTATCTAGAAGAGACAAAAACGTTCTTTTAATTGATTTAGATCCACAAAACAATGTTGGCGTATCACTAAAAGTACAAGCCGAATATAGTGCCTATGATGCTTTAATCGGCAAAGTTCCACTCGATAAATGTATTGTCAATCTAGCCAAAAACCTGGATATTGTAACATCTAGAGAAAACCTAACTAAAGCTGAGTTTTACCTCTCTACTCAACCCAATGCCCGCATGCTGCTTAAAACCTTGCTTCAAGGGATTAAAGGATATGATTATTTAATCATTGATTGTCCTCCTTCTTTAGGTGTTTTAAACCAAAATGTCATGGCTTTCTGCCAAGAAGCTATTATTCCAGTTTCTACTGATTACTTAGGCATGGATGCTTTACATAAAATGAAACGTGTCGTAGAAGAAATCAACAGAACTTTCAGCCACAATTTAAAAATTAGCAAAGTCGTACCGACGTTATATGATAAAAGAAGTAAGATTGCCCAAGAAAGCCTGCAAGAGATGCACAAATTCTTTCCCGGCATTGTCTCCGCACCAATTCGATCCAATTCAAAATTGAAAGAAGCTCCTAAGTATGGAAAATCAATTTTTAGTTTTGCTCGTTCTAGTCCTGGCGCAGAAGACTATCAAAAATTAGTTTTGGAAGTTGCTGAAATGGGCCAGAAGATAGTAGAAGAAGCAGTGTGTTGATTAAAAATCATTTAATTTGATATTTATTTTTGCAATTTATGTTTGTTTTTTTATGTTAGTTACTAACAAAAGATTTATATAGTATATAACATAAAAGAGACCAATGGAATTAGAAACACACCAACGAGCTTTTGAAGAACGTAAAGAAACTATCTTTAAATGGGCCATTGAAGTTAGAGGCCTAGAGAATTCTCAGCATATTGTTGGTGATAATGCTTCTAGTGCCATCACTGAGTTACTATCTGCTTACTTGCACCAGCAGAAAAAAGTAGAAGTAGGATAGCAGCTTAATCATGCTTGGTTCAAATCAGAAAAAGTAAGAGAACGTTTGCCTGAATTTAATTTTAAAGAAGAAATTGTTTCGCAGATGATACATTTGGAAACACTTTGTGAAAAATTATCGTATGGGTCTCCTAAACAACTAGTTATGATAGAAGAAGTAATTAACTTATTTAAATCACTTGAAAAAAAAATAAAGGAGCTTCTCTTATGGAACTAAACCAAAGCCTAATTGGTTATGCCTCTGCTTTTTCCTCTTTTTTGCTTGACAGCAATATAGGGAGTCACATCAACAAAATTATTCTTTTTGGTTCTACCGCTCGTGGAGAAGCTACAAAAGAAAGTGATATAGACATCTTTGTAGATATCTCAGAAGAACATGAATCAGAAGTACAAGCCATTCTTAAATTGTTTAATCTATCGCAAACAAACAAACAATGGCGTTTAAAAGGAATTACTCAAGAAATTTCGTTAAAAATTGGCCAATTAAAAAAATGGAGATCACGTCGTGAGATCCTAAGTTCAGGAATAACTCTTTACGGCAAATTTAACGAATTACCTGAAAAGGCTGAATTTTATGCTTTAATTGAACTAGAAGAGATAAACTCAAGAGACATAGCTCAGCAGGTTAAATTTTGGCGAAAATTATATGGATATAAACAAAAAGTAGGAAAAAATGTGTATATTAAAAAAGGCCTCGTAGAACTAAGTCTAGGAAGAAAGATGGGCAAAGGAGTTATTCTTGTACCTATGAAAAATAGAAAAGAAATCTTAAATTATCTAAACCAACAAAAAATGAAACATAAGATTTACGAAATTTGGTCAGATGAATTTTAACACACACATTTGATTATTTTTAAGCACTGCAAAAAAAAACTTCTGGATAATTTATCAAAATTTATATGAATATCTTATCAAATTTCTTCTCATCAAAAGAATACTTATCAAAAGAATAATTCTCATTAAAAAATGTCATAATCTTCCTAGTATCATTCTCTGCATTTTTTAAACAGACAGAAGCACCTGGTGAGGGTGTAATGTTAAAGATAATATTGTCCCCCACAATTTTAGCTTCACCCATATTCATCTGTTTTTTGGTAGTATCGACTATCTGCGGCCTAATACCGCCAATTTTTTTCTCTAGGTGTATTTGAGATGCTTTCATAGAAGGAATAATTTTTTTAACTTCCTGCAAAAAAAACAATTTTCCAATAAATGGTAAATCATACATTAGATTACGAATAAGATAACGAAAAATTATTTGATCCGAAACTATCTTCAGTAAGCTCATAATACCATTAAATGTAAAAGCAGAAGTCTTTAAAAAATCAGAGATGGTATTATAATTGTGTCTTTCGAGCAAAGGTAAAACCTTTGCTGTTGGCCCAAACCTCGTCTGTTCCGGCTGTGCCACATCAGGATCGCCATGAATTGCCGCAAAAGGTAATTTTTTAAGCTGCAGAGTATACACTTTTCCATTTAAAGCTTTAGGAGAAGTGTAAAAACTTCCTGCCACAGGAAGCAATCCAAATTCCTTGCCATACCCTAAAGATTGGGCAAAGATAAGACTATGCGAGCCAGCACACACTACCACCACAGAAGCTTCAAATAAACCATTGTTCGTAGTAATTTCATAACCATCTTTAGTCTTACTAATACTATTTATTTTAGTATTTAGAACTAAATTAAAATTATTAGAAACATGACTTACAAAAGATTCCGATAACTTCCCATAATCAACTGCATAACCATCTTCAGTACAAAGTGCTAAAATATTTTCTTTATCATCTCTATCTTTTACAACATTAGGTTCCAAAATAGCAATTTCTTTCCTTCCAATTTTTTTAAATTTAGGAAATAGTTCTTTAAATTCTTCATAACGCTCTTCTAATTGAGAAATTTCCTCTGCGCCAACTGCCAAAACCATCTTATGCGTTTT
>JACPCC010000023.1 GCA_016179995.1 Candidatus Woesearchaeota archaeon
GATTATTGGTTATTCTGGTCGTTCGGGGTATAACACTTATTCTCATTTGCATTTTGCAGTCATGAAAGATAGACGAACTATTCCTACACAATTTAAGCTTAAAGAAGGAATTTATACCTTAGTATCACCAAGGGAATAATAAACTTAAAGTTCTGTTAATCTCTTACCTGTCATAACTCATTAGTGATTATCATCGGAAGGTTTATAAATAGGGCTTTTTCTGATGGATAAATGGCAATTTTATATCGTTTACAAAAAGGAAAGTCAACCACACCAGAAGAACTAGTTAGTACTTTGGGTGCAGGTGGTTTAACTATTGCTCAATCTACTATTTCAGTTAGAAGAGATGGCGGATATGTTTATGATGTTTTGGGTGTAATTGATCGTGGAGTTCTTCAATATGATATTATGTTTAGAAATCAGAATAACCCATTAACTAATGCTTATAATTCTGATTTAATTGATTTAGTGAGAGCAGCAAAAATGGATGGATTTTTAAAATTCACAGAAACAGGATGTGATATTGCCCCTGGTGTTATTCCACTTTCTGCAGAGCTTGGTGTTGAAGCTAATATTTATTTTTTAAGAACAATAGCAAAAAGACTTAAAAAAAATCATCCTCATATGTCAAGAGTAAATCTAGCCTGTTTTCTAAATGATCGTAACAACTATTTATTTGAAAGTGTTTAGGTTAAAATTATGGCAAACACAATAACATTAAAAGGACACAATATTACACCATTACTAATTAGAGATTCTTACGATCGTCGAGCAGTAGGTTATATGAATAGTATTTATGAAACTTTAAAGTTAATTGGTTTCAAGAAAGATGATATCGATCTGAAAGAAGATATCAATGCTTACAGATTTGCTCCAGCTTCAGTTGCTTTTTACATTGATGGACATCGCTTGTATTATAGTTACAAATTGGCAAAGAAATATGTTGAAAATTTGTATATTGTCTTTAAAGTGATTGACTTAGAAGTTAAAGCTGTCTTATCCGGCGAGAAGACTATGCGAGAGTTTATTGCTACTTTTACTGAAGATAAAGATGTAGAAGGTGAACGTAAAGAAGCTAGACGATTGTTAGGTTTAGCTGATGATGTCACTGATATGAATGTAATTAATGCCAAATATAAAGAATTAGCTAAAAGCAACCATCCTGATATGAACGGCGGCAATCAAGAAAAGTTTAAAGCCATTAATAATGCTCATAAGATTTTAAAAAGGGAATTGGAGTAGAGTTAAAGAGTATAGTTCTTATAACTTGAATGTGTAAATCCAAGATAATTTATCCTCAGGTAATATTTTAGATAGAATGGCTTTCAATTCTTTTTCTGTTTCTGTGCTGGCTACAACTGAATGTGCCAGTACTGCAAAATAACCTCTAACTGCAAATTCTTTAAACATCTTCTTAGGATGTCTAGCATAATCTCTCGCGTCTTCTTGATAAAATACTGCTTCTAACTCTTTGGACTTTTTCTTTAGTGTATTTATCTCACGTTCATACCTCATTTTATGATCAGATGATTTCAGGTAAAAACGGAGCATCTCTTCATCATTTGACTCTTTTCCGATAGTTGGCTGGTCAAGTGAAGTGATAATACCTGCTCTTTGAATAGCTTCCTCACTTTCTGACTTGATTGTTTTCCTCATATTACCACCAAAGGATATCCTAAATGGCGCAAATACACCGTCATAAATTATTTGTCTTTTAAATGATATCAAAGTTATTTGGATCATTATTGGAGCATAACCATTAAATTTTTCTTCAAATGAGTCAAGAATTCCCTTTACGCCGTAAACTGTTTTTGAATCTGAACTGTAGAATAGACTATAACTTGGTAGATGCTTTACTACAAAGAATTGCCCCGATTTGTATTTTCTCCAGGAGGCAATAATTTCCAACTCTTCTTTGGAAAAATTGAATGGATTCTTTGCAATGAAACGTTCAATAAAATCACTTTTATCTGAAAATATTTTCTCTCTTAGAGGCATTGTTTTTTCAATATCATTTTTATGTAACTCTGCTAAGTCACTTGCACTTTTAATGAGGCCGGTCTCCTGGTTGACAAAAAGCAATAAAGCATCCATTAATTTGTGGAACAACAACACATCTTCTTTGGGTAAAGTGTTCATTTGATTAAGTTCTTTAATCATCTCATTCCTTCCTCTTTCCCAACCTTACCATCCATCCTTGCTCGGTCTTAATCTCCCTGAGCACGTCAGTATCTACTTCTCTTTTTAAGATTTTAGACAAAAATTTAGAATAATTCAAAACAGCTAATTCTTCAAACAATCCTTTCTTCTTCAACAATTCAACAAACTCTTCTGTTTTAGGATATTCTATCTTATCATATGGTTTAACTGTTGCTTTATTATCTGTACCAAAAACTACAGAAAGGTCTTTTTGCTGGGCGAATTTGATTAAATCTTCTTTAATCTGATATATTCTATCTTCAGTTATTTTCTTCTCAGAATCAAGTTTAGCTAGTTCATCTACTAATTTCACACCATCATCGTCTTTGAACTGCTTTGGTGTCTTAGCTTCTAATTCTACATCATGCTTCCAAGCTGGACACATTGATTTATAGACACACCAGTTACAGAGACTATTTACTTCAGTTGGAAAGTTTTCACATGCTTCAATTTCCTTAATCAAGCTTTCTGTATCTAATTTTAATTTTTGCAGCTGCTCAGTATTTCTTTCAGAAATCATCTCTTGATCAAAAGCTAGGAAAAACCACATTAATTTGACATCTTTAGCATCTGGATATCTCTGACGCACCCATAAAGAATACATAGCCAATTGTCTATCTTGATCTAATTCTTCCTGTGCTTTCAATTGGCTATTGGTCTTATAATCACAGATATAGTACACACCTTCTTTATTCTTAGATAGGCGGTCAATACGTACATGATACTTCCAATTTTGAGAAAGCTCTAATTGGTCTTGCGTTTCTAGACCGATAGTAGTTAATTGATCAAATGGTTTGTAATGATCATAATAATCTGCAATAAACTTCTTGCCCATTTCTTTGTAATTGTCTTGAGTATACTCTTCTTTAGCAACGATAATTCCAGCTGTCCAGTTCTCTTTCCATTTAGCTTCAAAGAATATCTACTGGCAAAAAAGATTGATTGGTCAAAATACGATTCTGATTTTGGTGTTAAAGCAAAAGTTGTTGCCGCGTTTTCAAAATGCTTTTTGGCAGGCGGATTTCCATTGTATATTTTGAGTGGTAAAGAGATTGTTTTGAAAGAGCTTTACGAAAACATTCTTTACAAAGACATAATAAAGCGTTTTGGGAAAAATGAGAAGCAATTGCGCGAGTTGTCTTCTTTTTTCTTGGCAAATCCTTCAAGCAAGTTTAGTTTTCGAAACATTTCTGGGTTGCTTGGGGTAAAAAATAGGGG
>JACPCC010000040.1 GCA_016179995.1 Candidatus Woesearchaeota archaeon
AAAATCACTTTTTTCCGACCATGCCTCTAATTAAAAGTGAAGAGGAATCTAGGGTTGAAGAAATGGAATTAACTCTTATTGGCTCTTTAACTCTAAACAATTTTGTGGGCGGATTAAATGAAGAAGCAATTTATGCTTCGGCTAATATTTCCAAAAAGCCGATAATAGTCTGGTTTCCTACAATAAACGCGGATAATTTTTTGAAGAGAAGTAAAGAGGAAGTTCCCAAAGAATGGTGTGATACTGGATTTAAATCTCGAGCTGCTAATCAAGTTAAATCAGTAAAAATTATGGGTAGTGATGGGAACCTAACTACAAAAGTAATTAAATTATTAGTAGCTATAAAAAAAAATAATTGCATCTTAGCTACTGGACATCTGTCTTGGCAGGAAGCAAAGTTATTGGTTGAGAAAGCAGTTCAAATGGGGATAAATAAAATAATAGTTACGCACCCTATCTACCAATTGATAGATATGCCCCTAAATGTTCAGTTAGAATTGTCTAAATATGATGGAGTTTACATTGAACATAATTATGCGATGTATGCCATTGATAAAATTCCAATAACAAAAATAGCTGAGCAGATTAAGTTTGTCGGAGCAGAAAAATGCATCCTAAGCTCTGATGTAGGACAAGTAAGTAGTCTAAGTCCTAGTGAAGCATTAGAAAAATTTACTCAGTTGCTTCAACAAGAAGGAATAACAGAACAACAATTGCAGATAATGGGAGAAAAAAATCCCAAAACTTTAATAAGTTAAACAAAAATCAAGAGGAGGAAATAACATGGACTTACAATTAGCTAAAGGCGTGCAGGATATCGCACCGGAAGATAAAATTTTAATGAATGAAGTAGTTGGTAAACTAAAAACTGTGTTCGAGTTATTTGCTTTTGCACCACTAGAAACACCTATCATTGAGCGTTACGAAACTTTGACGGCTAAGTTTGCAGCAGGAGAAGCTTCTGATGCTTTGAAAGAAACATTTCAATTGACAGATCAAGGCGGGAGGCAGCTGGGGTTAAGATTTGATTTAACGGTTCCACTAGCCAGATTTGTAGCGATGAATCCGACGTTAAAATTGCCGTTCAAAAGATATGAAATGGGCGTTGTCTTTAGAGATGGACCATTAAAAGCAGGCCGAACCAGGCAGTTCTGGCAGTGTGATTTTGATACTATTGGCAGCGAATCTATGTTAGCGGATGCGGAAATCTTAGCAGTATGGGAAAAAGGTTTTTCTAGTTTAGGTATTGATGTGGAATTGAAAGTTAATAACCGCAAATTGTTAAATGGTTTAATGGAACAAATTGGAGTAAAAGAAAAAGAAAGTGCTTTAGTGGCGATTGATAAACTAGATAAAATTGGCAAAGATGGAGTGAAGAAAGAATTGATAGAACGAGGGTTAAGTTCCAAACAAAGCGAAGAAATACTGGCTTTAATTAAAACAGGGGTTAGTTTAGAGCAGTTAAAGAGCAGAGTTACTAATTTAGAAGCTCAGCAGGGTATCAAAGAGCTGGAAGAATTATTTTCTTATACCAAACAAATGGGTTTGAAAAAAGTTGTTTTTGATGCTTCTCTAGCTCGAGGTTTAGCTTATTATACGGGAACAGTCTTTGAAGCTTATGCGCAAGAGGGCAGAATTACTTCTTCTCTGGCTGGAGGAGGAAGATGGGATGATATGATTGGCAAATTTATGGGAGGCAATCGTCTTGTTCCTGCAGTTGGGGCGTCTTTTGGTTTAGTGCCAATATTGGAAGTATTAAAAGAAAAAGCAGAAAAACTAGGAGTGAGAAACAAATCTCCGGCCCAAGTTTATGTTATGCCCATCAATACTATCAAAGAGTCTTTAGCTTTGGTTCAAGAGCTGCGAGAGAATGGCATTTGTGCGGATATATCACTCGGTAAGAAAGGTGTTTCTAAAAATTTAGAGTATGCGTCATCTCTGGGAATTCCGTATGTAATAATATTAGGTGAGGACGAGCTGAAGAAAAAGAAAGTTCTTTTGCGGGATATGAAAACTGGAGCTGAACAGTTGTTGAATACAGATGGAGTGATTAAGAAGTTGAAGATGTAATTTAAATGAAAGATTAAAATGAACGCTAAAAATTTAAAGATTATTGGTTATGTTGTTTTAGCTATTTTAGTTCTAAACATGATTTTGTTTGGCATGGGATTGATAAATTGGATTATATTTTGGTTAGTAATTGCTTCGGGGGCAGTATTAGTATATTGGGGACTGCCGAAGATGAGATAGAAGAAATAAAAAAACGACCATTTTAAACAATTAACAAACATCATCACCAGGACAACTACAGCCCGTGTCACAAGCACAAGAGTCTATTTCGCCATTGTCACAAACCCAAGTACAACTACACTCAGCTCCTGAAGCTATACGTGGACGACCAAATAATAATTTCTTAATTCCAGGAGTTGCTTTATCTCCTAGAATAAGCTTTCCGGCTTCTCCTGCCAAATTCCCTTCTTCGTCAACTACTAAAGCAGAATCTTCATTATCATTTCCACCAAAATTCATCACTAAAACAACCGCTGCAACAATAGCTACTATTCCTACAATTGCCAAATACGGCCAAGTATTTTTATCCATCATTAACACCTCTTTTTTTAACAACGATTAAAAAAGATGGTTCAGAAACGCAAAACGTTTCTCGCCACCTCTTTGAAATTAATTTTATTACTTTTTGTTCTAAGAAGTATTCCTCTCTTTAAAAAGAAGCGTGACCCCCCCCCAGTGAAAAAAGCGCAGGATAAGAGCTGCTTTATGCCTCAATATTCACTTTTCTCTCAGAAACATTTATATATTTAACATTATTTAATATTGTTAAATGATATTTGCTGATGCTTGTACGATAATATTATTGGCTAAAGCTTCGATATTGGAAACTGCGTTTGAGGTTTATAAAATAAGACTTACTGAAGAAGTTTATGAGATGCTTTGCTTTTAGAGCGTTTAAACAGTGAAAACAAAATAACCATCGTTTCCACTCCCATAAAATTAATGCACAAATTACAGCTCGATTTCAATATGGGAAAAGGTGAAGCTTCAATTATTGCTGTAAGTATAGGCCAAAATGACAGCTTAGTGGCTACTGATAATAAGCAAGGAAGAAAAGCAGCGCAAATAAATAATATTCATTTAATTGGAAGTATAGAAATAATCATTAGTTTATATCAGCAAAAAAAGATTAGTTTAGAAAAAGCCAAATTATCTTTACAAATATTGAAGCAAGAGGGATGGTTTAACCCCTATTTAATCGAAAAAGCAATGGAGGATTTAAAATGAGTCAAGCAGTATTTTTAGGTGCAAGATTAGATCAAGAGGTTGTTCAAATGGTAGAAGATACCGCTGAAGAAGAGAAGGTTGATAAAACTAAAGCTCTCAAAGAACTTATTTTTTTAGGACGAAAACAATATCTTTTAGAAAAATATCGAACACTCTATCGTGAAGGCCAATGTTCTTTAGATAAAGCGGCAGAAAAAATAGGTATAACTGTAACAGAAATGATGCAGGAAGCAGTTAAAGCTAAGATACAATCCGAAGAAACTTTTGAAGAATATAGAAAAGGATTAGAGCATCTGAGCAAAATCAAGAACTGAAAAAGTAGTTTAATTAAGTGGTTTTTGGTAGGTGATTTCTACCTTGCTGTATTGTATAATTAATATTTATCAAAAACAAAGAATAGTTATGCAACACAGCAGGTCCATAAATAATCCGAGATATTAAATCTCAAATCTTAATATAAGTTATGGCAAGCATCAAGGTCATGCCTATAATGAAACCTAAGAAATATCGTAATGATTCTTTAAACAATTGACATTCTTTATGTAGTTCTGGTATAAGATTAGAACCGGCTATGTATATGAAACCACCTGCTGCAATGGGAATTATTAAATCTACGTAAGCTTCACTTTTAGTTCCTAAAGCTAATCCAACTATAGCTCCTAAGATAGCTACCGCTGCTGAGCAAAAATTAAAGAAGAGAGCTTTAAATCTAGAAAAGCCAGAGAAAATTAATACTCCAAAGTCAGCTATTTCTTGTGGTATCTCATGCAATATTACAGCTAAAGTAGTTGCTAAACCTAAATGTGTATCAATCAAGTAGCTGCCAGCAATAACTAATCCATCTATAAAATTATGTACTCCATCACCAATTAGATTAAGCCAACCTATATGTTCTCTCTCTGTTTCTGAATGCCAATGAGTATAGTGGCAGCGGTGCCAATGAATTATTTTTTCTAAAATGAAAAAAAGAACTATTCCTAGCAGGATAAGCAACGATATGGTGGTAGTAAAACCTTTTTTCCTCACAATCTCTGGTAGAAGATGAAGAAACGCGCCTCCAAAAAGGCTTCCTGCAGAAACACTAACTAAAATAAGAAGCAAATGACTTATTTTTTTAGTTTTAAAGAAAAAAGTTAGCACTCCCACAAATGAAATTAATGAAACTACCAGTACGCTGATTAATGTGTAAAGTATGGCTTCTAACATGTGTTTTATCCTTTAGTTTTATTTTTGGGTATATAAATCTTCGTAGAAAATTATTTTTTAATTGTTTTCTCCTAAGAGAATATTTTTTTGATGACTATGGTGGCATAGCTGCCTTTTTGAAGAAAGAAACTAAGAGTTATTTTAATCTTTCCTTTGTTAAGGTCATCTTTATCTGTACTTTCCCATTTGAATTCTTCAATTTCAACAAAAGCTTTCCTCAGTTCTCCTTCAGCCGAAAGTTCCGGTATCTGTTTAATTATGAAATCTTGGGGCAAGAGGTTTTCTCTTTTTTTAAGAAGGCTAAGTACCTCAGCTAGATCCTTATCTAATTTAGCTAAATCTTCAAAACCCAAAAGAGGTATTTCTAAATGAGGGATACTTTCTTCTGGAAATAGTAGGAGTCCCGCAATATATTTTACTTCTACATATTGCTCTGTTCTCCTTTTTAAATATAAGGATAAGGTTTCATTCCAGAGCCAGCTTTGATAGGCGTTAACATACAGGCGTAATAAGCGCAGAGGCAAGCGTTTTAAAGCACCCACATAATCTGTTTTCTTTTCTTCTAAATAAGAAGAACAGAGGGGGTTATCTAGTTTTGTAACGGCGTCTTTAAACTCCTTTCTAACAATATGTCTGCCAATTTCATGATTCTTACGGCCAAAACGCTGGTCGTCAAAATAATTAGGGATAAATAAGGGTTTATTTGTAGTTGTGTTTTTTTCGATGTTATGTTCTATTGTTTTTAATGATTTTTCATCTAAGTTTCTGATGGTAATAACAAACTCATTGCCTTTTAAATGTCCGAGAGTGATTGGTTCATTTCCTCGTGCTAGAAACTTCAGTTCTATATCTCTTATTTTAACTCTATTCAAACGTTCTAAATTCATATCTGGCAAGGAGATTATTTGTTCAGTTATAGCCTTCTTGTCTTTATTTCCGGCAAAGCCTATTTGTTTTTCTTTCAAGCCAAAGATGGCTGCAATTTGTTTAATACCATCAATAGTGTTATAATTTTTCTTTTTTAACAGGCAGTAAATGTATTTGCCATTTTTAGTTGTTAATTTAGAATAATCCTCTAGGCTTACTTCTTTGACGATGAAATCTTCAGGAATGGATTTTAGTTTGTAGGTCAATGATTCTGTTAGTATTGGTGGTTTCATAGGAAATAGGTTTATACTAATTCTGTTGCCTTTATTAATCTATAATATTAATGGTCTTCTTTAAAAAAGTAGTAGATAAGTTTTATAAAGCTTAGCCTTATTTTTACTTTGTTTTTGAGATGAATTAAACATCTTAATACATTGCCCCGGTAGCTTAGCCTGGCGGAGCGGATGGCTGTTAACCATCAGGTCGTCAGTTCAAATCTGACCCGGGGCGGTTTTATTTCTGAATTTAATTTATTCTTGCGTCTAATTTTTAACTGAGGTTGATAAGGGCAGACTGCCCTTATGTGAGGATCTACCCGGGGCGGTTTTTATTATCTGAATGTTCTCTTGAAAAGTTAATTTTCTTTAATATGATTGTAATCAATTTTTCAAACTAATCCAACTTCATAAATTTCTTGTGCTCTCTTTTCCATAAACTCTAAGTTTTCACAGTCTTTAAAGAATAATTCTCCATGACCATGGATGATTATTTCAATATCTTTAATCTTTATAACCAAAAGAAGAGGCGTTTCTAAAGTTACTTGGTACTTTTGTTTTATTTTATTTAAATCAATCTTGCCTCTCTGTTTTAATTTGGCGGA
>JACPCC010000103.1 GCA_016179995.1 Candidatus Woesearchaeota archaeon
CTTTAGCTACTGATTCTAAGGTATGAAGAACATGACACACAGAAAGTGTCTTTCCTGTTCCAGTTTTACCATATATGAATAAATTGGAAGGTTTTTCCATACGCAAAGCAGGTGCTAAAACATTGGCCACTTCCTTTAAAAACTCATCACGATATAGTATTTCCTCTGGAACATAAGTAGACAAAAGAACAGATTTATCTTTAAACAAAGAATTTTTAGTGAGATACGCGTTGAAAAAGTTGTTGATATCTGACATGCCGACCCCCCAGCTTCCGATGGAACTAACTAAATTAAAAATAATTTTGATTAGAGGTTATATAATATCTCCTTAAGTCCATTGGATATGTTAAAGAATATAGTTATTTATTTTGTATATGTACTACACACCAGTTTATAGACGATAAATAAACATTAGATACCACATAGAAGATATCTTAAAATATTAAATAATAAACTAAATTACCAATAAACCACCTTAAAGATATATCTTAAATGGCTAAACTCCACCAAAGATTTGAGTTCTACAGGAAATTGTACCTAATAATTATTATCGGTTCGATATATCTTAGGAGTTTGAGTATATCTTGCTTTTTTAAATATATTATAACCACCATAACATATCTCAAACCAATTAAGATATCATTATTTTCTATCTACTACAATTCATCGTTCATTATTATTATTTTCTATATTGAAAATAAATATATATCTATCTACAAACCTATACTAATAAATAAATAATAAATAAATAATAAATAAATTAACATTAATAGAAGTAGAATAGGAATAAAATAGAGTAGATTATAATAAGAATTTGATAGGATAGAACAAGTACGAGTTTAATCTAAAAGGTATAATCATTTTTGACGGTTAATAAGTATACCTGATTGCAATTCGTGGTGTTCTCAATAAGATCCGTATGTAAATTAATTATCGTTAAAACATTCTATTTTTCTTCTTTTGGAACAACTGTAAACTATATTTAATATACCACTAATCTTAATCTATCTTAAATTTTAGTATATCTAAACACTACTTACCTCTAATTTTGTCGTCTTTAATATCTGTTTAACTTATTATTTATCTATATCTTTCACACAAAGCATTAAAAAACAATTTTAACCTGATTTCCATAAGAAATATAGGTGTGTCACATATACCAATATACTACTATTGCACCAGATTCGTCAAAAAAAACAGACTTAATCCTCAAAAACCTGACTAAATAAATTTAAAATTAGCTAAATTAATTTAAAATCCGAACACTCTTTATTTTACTATATCTAAACCACCCATAATATCAAATCCATTACTTTTCCGAATAAATCTAATATGGACATATTAAATAAGAAAAAAGCCATTAAAGCTACTAACACTAAGCACACTATGATGACTGGATGATGTAATAACGTTTCTAAAGTGAAAACTATTACTAAAATAATCAAAACTATTATTAAAAGGCTTAATAAGTCCATTAATTGCTTGAAAAGGTGGAAAGATATTTAATAATTTCTCCATTTTAGACTATGAATTAAATATAACTTACGTTTCGCCACTTCATTTTAGATAACTAATATGATTCAAAATCCTCTATATATTACTTTGCACCACTCTTTTTCTTCTACAAACCTTATAGGGGAAACTATGCGTCTACATGATTTAAACTATTTGTCATCTCTTAAAAGTTCATTTTGTATTTTTTCTGATAGTCGGAATGGCATCACTACTTTAATGAAGAATTTAGCTAAAGGAACCGGAGCTACCTACATCGATGGAATGAGATAGAACAATTAGAATATCTTCTTAGCTCAGGAAATGGTCCATTCTTATTAGATGAAACTGGATCTTTTTTTAAACGTTTTGAAAATCTAGTTGAACCATTAGATTATCTCATTAAAAACTCAGTCTCCAGAAAGTTAGGTTTGCGTCTACATCCAGAAGGTTATCACCTTCTAGAATATCTTGAAAAAAATAATTTTAAAGTCGTAGAAATAGGTAAAATTTCATATGAAGAATTTAAAACTGGTTGTGAAAAAGAGTTAAATAAAGCAGAAATGTCTTTTCCATCAAAATACTTAGAATTTGCACATAAAAATTACAATTGCCTGGCCGAATCCATTTTATATATAGGTGAAGCTTTTAGAATGTTTATTGAAGAAGAAAGAGAACCTTCTTTAGTAGACGTTAAGCAATCAGTGGAACAAAAATATATCTGGTTTAAGTTAAAAAACAAGAGGAACAAGAGGAAATAAAATAAAAAATATTTAAGCCGCAACTAACAAAAACTCTTCCATCTCATCCATCTCTATAATTGCATAATTATAATTAATCAGATTTTGGTAGCACTTTTTGTAGTCCATAATTTACCTGTTCTTATTTACTTATTCATTACTTTCGCTAGGGCCGCCCGTAGGGATGGCATTCTTAGAAATAATAAATACATCCCCTATGGACTTCACTAATTGATGTGGGACAATAACTCCTTTAGCATTGCCTAATACTCTGCTTAAGAATGAATTTTTAGTAGCCTTAATCTTCCAGCCAAAAACTTTATTTCCAGAAACAATAGTATCTTCAATATCGCCAAAATAATCTCCACCATCAGTATAAACCATCAAATCATAAGTATCAGTAACTTTTTTCATCTTTAACATTTTTATTCACCTCAAATTTTAACTCTATTTTTCTCCTAATTTTAAACATTCCTATTTAATTCTCTCAAAAACTATCACTCGACTGTCACTTTTTTTCTATTGACCGATTAAAGACTGTAAATTTATATACTTTTCTATCATCCAGCGTCTATGCGCCTTAAAATCATCGGAACTTCACACATTGCCCAGCAAAGCGTCCAAGAAATAAAAAAAGCTTTTAACGACTTTAAACCGGACATCATTTCGGTTGAGCTAGATGTAGATCGCGCCAAATCCCTCTTTCAGCCGCAAACACAAAAAATGTCTTGGTCAGTTATTTTTAAAGTCGGTGTTAAAGGCTTCTTGTTTGCCAAAATTGCCCAATACGTTCAACAAAAATTAGGCCAATCTGTAGGGATATCTCCTGGCTCTGAGATGAAAACAGCCATGGAGTTGGCGCAAAAAAACAAGCTGCAAATAGCTTTTATCGACCAGCCCATTTCTATTACACTAAAAAAGCTTTCCCAACGGTTTTCTTGGAAGGAAAAATGGCACTTTTTTAGCGACATTATGCAAAGTATTTTCCGACCTAAAAAGATGATGAAACAATGGCAAATAACACAGTTTGATTTGCACAAAGTTCCCGAAAAAGAAATTATCTTAAAATTAGTTAGTCAATTGCAAGAACGCTACCCCTCAGTTTATCTAACTTTAGTCGAAGAACGCAACAAATACATGTCTCAGCAGCTTATAAAATTATTGCGACACCACCCTGAAAAAAGAATTCTTGCCGTTGTCGGTGCAGGACACGAAAAAGGAATGAATGAATATTTGTTGAAAGTGGATTTCTTATACCCCTAAAAGATTTTCCGATTAAAGATTTATATATAGTAACCGTGAATCATAATTTTTATAATCTCTTTTATCTATTAGAATTTATGGTTGAAGAGATAACTAGAGAGATGGTTAAAACTACTTTAGATAGTTTAACCAAGAGTATCAGTTCAAGTGATGCGGAATATTTTACTTCTGAATTAATAATTGAAAGAATTGGCCATTATTTAGGAAAACCAATAGACACTACCTCTCCAAAAATTAAGTATCTAGTTAAAAATTATTTAGACCACTATGTAAGAATGGGCGAAGTATCAAAAATAAGGGTACGTGATAGTTCGGATTATCTTTTTGATTTGTTCATCTTTAAATCGAAATAGGCACAATCTCATTTTTATCTTCTAAGAGTATATTCTCTAAGAAAAATTCTGATAATTAAAACCACCCAAACCTTTATAAATTAATCCCCCTTTAATGATAAAAAGTAGTAGTGGCAGAAAGCGATGGGTGCAGTAATGTACTCAGGAAAGTCCGCCCACCTTCAAAAAGCTACCCTTACGGGCGGGAGAAATCCCGAGCTCTGGCTCAGAAACGAGACGTCTATAACTAAGGATGATGATGGCGACGCTTTCAGCAATGAAAACAAGTTAACCCGTGGACGTTGGTTATGGGAGCGATGAAACGGCGAATCTTAGCTGGTGCAAGTCTTTAACGACGCGTAGTAGAATGCTTTCAGGAGCTATCGTTGCCTTTCTGGCAATTTGGGCTCTACCAAAGGCGGCTTATGCCACTCTACTTTTTCACTTAATTTATTGATTTTTAGAAACACTACATTAACTATGGCAAAAATACTTTACTTTCCACAAACTAAAAAAACTCCAGTAGACGAATCTGACAAAACTACTGATCCGCTAAATCGACTTTTATTAGACTTAGAAGCCATAGCCAGGCACTTAAATGAGCCAGTTCAACGGTTTAAGAAGCCAGAAGATTATACTTTTCTTAGACGCCCATATCTTACAAGGGTATACTAATTCCTGCAGTTCTACTCCTGTTGGGTTTTTTACTTATCTATTTTTGCCAATTTCTACTATTTCTTCGCAAACTTTATAAAGCAAAAAGAACCATAATTTATATTACACTATCGACGATAAAATATAAACTAGAAATTTAAAAGTTTATACTATAAAAACACCCCAAAAAACCCTAGAAATAACTAGAAAATACAGCGAAAATACCACTAAATTACTATGAAATTACCAACTTCAGCGCCTCCTGAACCAAGCCAAAAAAGCGACCGCATCATCACTCGTGTTGTTGAAGAGGAGATGAAAGAAGCTTACGTTAATTATGCCATGTCAGTCATTGTAGGTCGGGCCCTGCCAGACGTAAGAGACGGTCTTAAGCCAGTCCATAGGCGCATCTTGTACACCGCGTATGACATGGGTTTACTGCACAACAAACCATTCAAAAAATGCGCGCGTATTGTAGGAGAATGTATGGGTAAGTATCACCCACACGGCGACATTTCTGTTTATGATTCTTTAGTCCGCATGGCTCAAGATTTTTCTTTGAGATACCCATTAATTAAGGGTCAAGGAAATTTTGGTTCTATAGATGCGGATCCACCGGCCGCGATGCGTTATACCGAGGCAAAACTACAAGCCATATCTGAAGAAATGCTCAAAGACATCGATAAAGAAACAGTTAATTTTAAAGACAATTTTGATGCTTCTTTGAAAGAGCCCGAAGTGCTTCCTAGCGCTATTCCAAACCTCTTAATAAACGGCTCTTCGGGTATTGCCGTTGGTATGGCTACAAACATTCCGCCGCACAACTTAAAAGAAGTCTGTCGGGGTAGTATCGCTTTACTCGATAACCCCGAACTAAGCGCCGAAGAGCTGCAAAAATTTATACCCGCTCCTGACTTTCCAACCGGCGGAGAACTAATCTGCGGTACTGCTTTGCATCACGCTTATACTTATGGTCGCGGAAAGATAACTATCAAATCAGTAACGGAATTAGAAAATCAAAAGATTATCGTTAAAGAAATTCCTTATCAAGTAAATAAATCGGAACTGATCGAAGAAATCGCTTCATTGGTGCAAGACAAAAAAATTCAAGATATCAGGAACATCAACGACGAATCCGACCGAGAGGGCATCCGAATAGTTATCGACCTCAAGAAAGATGCCGATCCGCAGGTCGTTTTAAATCAGCTATATCAATTCAGCAGATTACAGATTTCCTTCGGCTTAATTATGCTGGCTCTGGTCAATAACCAGCCCTGTTTGCTGGGTTTAAAAGATTTAATCAACCATCATCTTTCTCATCGCCGTATAGTAATCGTGCGCCGCACGGAATTCGAACTTAAAGAAGCACAGGAAAAAGTACACCTCCTCGAAGGACTTCTAGTCGCTTTAAATAATTTGGATGAAGTCATTCCCGGCATCAGAAATAGCCGCACCATTGAAGACGCCCAAGTATTTTTAACTTCTCATTATTCACTCAGCGAACGCCAAGCTAAGGCAATCTTAGAATTACGTTTACAAAAATTAGCTTCTTTAGAACAAGAAAAAATCAAAAGCGAACACCAAACATTGTTAGGTCAAATCGCTGAGTATAAAAGCATCCTTTCTGACGATAAAAAAGTATCCGCTATTATCAAAGGAGAGCTCCAGGAGATCATGAAAAAATATGGCGACGAGCGCCGTTCTAAAGTAACTCTTGGAACAGACGAAGACGGCGATTTCAATATGGAAGAACTAATTAATGAAGAATCTGCCGTCATTACTGTAACTAAAACTGGCTATATCAAACGCCAGCCTTTAGACGCTTACCGTCTGCAAAAGAGGGGAGGTAAAGGCATTCTTGCAGCCGGTATGAAAGAAGAAGACGTCGTCGAAGCGATTTATATTGCCTCCACTCACGACTATTTACTCTGCTTTACCAACGAAGGCCAAATGTATTGGTTAAAAGTATATCAAATACCTGAAGCTAGTCGTCAAGCTAAAGGCAGGCACATAGCTAATCTTTTAGAGTTTAACTCTGCTGAAAAGATAACTGCTATCGTTCCCGTACAAGGTTTTACTGAAGGCTATTTATTTATGGCCACTAAAAAAGGTACTGTTAAGAAAACAGAGCTTAAAGAGTTCTCTTCCTTGCGCAAAGGCGGAATTCGCGCCATAACTCTAGAAGAGGGTGATTCTTTAATCCGCGTGCGTTATACTGCCGGCAAGAACGAAATAATTTTAGCTACCAAACAAGGTTCAGCTAATCGCTTCTCCGAAGAAGATGTTCGCTTTATTGGCCGTGCCGGAATGGGTGTGCGTGGCATCCGTCTAGAAGAAGGAGATGAAGTAATTGGTATGCTTGCTGCTGAAGAAGGCAAAGAAATCTTAACCCTTACGGAAAAAGGTTATGGCAAACGTACACCCGTATCTGATTATCGTCTTTGTAGCCGTGGAGGAAAAGGCGTTACAAATATCAAAACTACCGATAAAAATGGACCTGTAAAAACCGTTATGCTAGTTGATGGAACGGAAGAGTTAATGCTGGTCTCCCAACAAGGTGTTGGTATTAGAATTAAATGTAGTGATGTTTCTCTTATTGGTCGAGCCACGCAAGGTGTTAGAGTAATGCGTTTGCAAGAAAACGATTCTCTGGCTGCCGCAGCCAAAATCGTCGTCGATACGGAAAACATAGTTGCCCAAGATTTAGATAAAACTGGTATTTTGCCTCCTGAGAAAGTGGCCCCCTCAGATGGAGATGTTCTCGACGTTGAGGAAAATTTCGCAACCCCTAACGATTCCGCTAATGAAGATTCTATATCTAACGACTCTTCTAATGACTCTATTAATCTTTCTGACAATACGGACATTTCTAAAGACGACCATGAAAACAGCCAGTAAACAAAGTGCCTCCGTCATCTCTGTAAAAGAAAAAGCGCCGCAGATTGTAAAGAAAAAAAGTAAAAACCAAATAGAATTTAAAAACAATCTGGAAATTCCTGCTTTTTTATTGGTCCATAAAGGTTTGGAAAAGATTGCTTTACAAGAACTAGAAGAACTGAGCGGCGTCAAAGGAAAAGTTTTTTGCGGAGATAAAGATTTTTCAGCTATTGAATTTTCCGTCCTCCGCCATGAAGACTTGACCTATTTGCTCAATCATTTGCAGTCCATTCGCGGATTATTTTTCTCTCTCGGCAGAGAAGAATCCTGGAAATCATTTTTAACTAAAGATTTTCAAGGCTCTAAATTTTTATTTAACCAAGCGTCTCTTAAAATAGAGATAGAAGGAATAAGTGATATAGAAGAACGTAAAGAGATAACTTCCAGTTTGGCCGGCAAAATATTTCAAGATTATGATAAATTGGACTTAAAAGTTGATTTTAAGAAACCACAAATCGTTGCTTTAATTTGTTTAATAAACAAACATTATTTTCTGGGCTGGGATTTGAGCGGTCAAGAACTGCACAAACGACCCTTTCGCGTCTTCCCGCACCAAGCTTCTTTTACTGGTGATATTGCTTATTATTTGGTGCGTAAAGTTGGTTTTCAGCGCAATTTAAACACCAAAAATTCAGAACACAAAAATCCAGAACTAAATAATTCAAACAATCAAAAACCAGAGAAACTATTAATCGGTTTAGCTAAAGACTCCTCCATAGCTTTAGAAGCTGGCGTCTTTTTATTGAATAGAAAGTTACACCGTGCACCATATTTGTTGGAAAAATATCCTGTTTTTCAAGGTATTGAAGCGTCTAATCTCAGTGTAAAAAACGTTGTCTCTGACGATTCTACTTCTCATCCCGCAGCCACTACTACAGATACAACCACAGACGCTAACCAATTTCAAATCTACGCTTTCGACGAATCCAATCCCAATTACGTTGCCTCTCGCAAAAATATTAAGATTGCTGGATTAAGCTCTTTTATTGATTTAAACAAATACGCTCTTGACGAATTGGAATTAAAATATGGTGAGGATGTCTTTCAATACGCCATTTTCCACTTCACTTCTAAAGACGAAGAAAAGATAAATGAAGTTTATTATCAGCTCAACTTGATTTTGAAAAAAAGCGGACAAGCACTATTTATCGGTCGCAAGAATTGGGATTTGCCAATTTCTGATCGCTTTGAACTACTGGAAAAAGAAGAATTGACTAGGGGCGAGAGCACGTTAAATTTGTGGCTGATGAAGAAGAAGTGATTTTTTTGACCTAAATATTAATCAATCACTTTCTCCACAACACTCTCCGCAAACCAACTTTTATAAACCTTAAATGCTTTCTTCCCCCCATGTCAACCTTCAGAGAGCTTCAAAGTAGGATCAAAGAATATTTCACTTTTAGTCTCAGAGAAATCTCTGGTTTGGCCGTGGCCGTCATTTTAACTGGTTTTATTTTTTCATTTCGCAATTGGGGCTTAGAAGAATTTAGTTTTGCTACCGGTTTCAAAAATTTTATTACCACCTCTCTCGCCGTGGCTTTAATTTTTATCCTACGTTTTTCTTGCCAAAAAATATACGGTCTGAGCTGCGGTTATAAGGTAGAATTTAATCCTTGGTGGCCTGGCTTTTTGATTGCTCTAATTGTTGCCTTCATTTCTAAAGGTTTTATCCCCCTAATTTTAATCGGCGGCGTTTCCGTAATTTTTATTTCCCGACAAAGATTGGGCGAGTTCCGCTACGGTTTCTCTTACTGGGAAAACGGCGTAATTTCTTTATGGGCCGTTTATGCGCAGCTGATTGCTGGATTACTTTTCGCTTTATGCCTTTACGCTTTTCCGCAAAGCCTCTTTTTCCATAAAGGAATGATAATCTCCTTGCTCGGCGCATTTTTCTGTCTATTACCTCTGCCGCCATTTGACGGTTTAAACATCTTTTTTGCCTCCAGAAATGTTTATTTATTGGCTTTTGTCTTACTTTTAACCGCCGCAGTGCTATTATTAACTCAAACCTTGGCCGGACTTATACTTGCCGTTGTTATCGGCGCATTAATTGCCATAGTTTATCTGTTAATATCCTAGAATTGTTTTAAGAATTCAAAACTACTTTAAAAACCTCACGCCGCCAAAAGTAAAAATATACAACAAGGAATAAAAATACACAACAAAAAGTAAAATCACACCACAAAAAGTAAAAACATAAAGGAGTATAACAAAAATCACAATGAGTTGGAAAATACCTAACTGGAAAGAAGAATGGGTTCAAGCATCGGCTTTATTTTTTCTCTTCTTAGGCTTCGCCATAGCTATATTCCTAACTAATCCCTTCTTGGTCTATCTTTCTATTTTCTTAGCTGGATTTTTAGCAGGAAGAATTTATTATGTTAAGTATCTTAAAGAACCAATTTTACCATTTATTTTAATGATTCTGGGCTTCTTTTTAGGCTATTTTGTAGGCGCTTTTTGGGCCAGTCGCTTCCTCTGCATTTTCTTCTTTGCTTTGGGCTTTGGACTTTCCTATTATCTACACACTAAAAAAATCATAGGAATATTTAAAAGTGAAAGCTTCCTTAAGTGAAATATGCCTACTTACAACGTCAAAAGTGTCACTCTTAGCCGCAAACCCGGCAAGGATAAAGACAAACTATGGACCGCCTTTCTTGGTCTGTTTAGCGAGAATAATCCGCATCTTCACGGTCGCGCCCCCATTGACGTGCTAGAAATTAAAGAAGTGGAAAAAGTAAGAATTCACGACCTCAGAAACATTTCTTATTATTTGCAGGGAAATGATATTGTCATTAATGATCTCACTGAACTAAATCTCAACAAAGAAGGCAACATTCTTACTTTAACCGGAAAACAGAAACTAAACACGAACTAAACAGAAACTAAATCTGAACTAAACAGAACCTAAAATAATTTTTATCAAGCATTATACTGAGAAAATGACTTCTACAAAAACGGAACTTCCCCAGCTACCCCAGCATTACAATCCGCAGGAAGCGGAAGTTAAATGGCAGAATTTTTGGTTGGAAAATAAAATTTTTGATTTTGATGAAAAATCATCTCGACCGATTTATTCCATCGACACTCCGCCTCCATACGCTTCAGCCGACCATTTGCACGTCGGGCACGGTATGCATTACTCTCAATTCGAGTTCGTGGCTCGTTTTCAGCGCATGCACGGCAAGAATGTTTTTTTCCCCATGGGTTACGATGACAATGGTCTTCCCACAGAGCGTTATGTTGAGAAAAAATACAAAATAGACAAATCAAAAACCACTAGAAAAGATTTTATTAAACTCTGTCTGGAAGAAACAAAAAAAACTGGCCAGACTTATTACAACTTATTCACTCGATTGGGCTTTTCTATCGACTGGAATTTATTATACCAGACCATTGGCGAAAAAGCCCGCCGCGTAGCCCAAAAATCATTTCTCGATTTATATAAAAAAGGTCGCATGGAACTAGTCGATCAGCCCACAGCGTGGTGTGTTAATTGTCAAACTTCTATTGCTCAAGCCGACTTCGATAATGTGGAGATGTCTTCTCACTTTAACGATATCATCTTCAAATGCGGCGGACAGGATTTAGTTATTGCTACAACTCGGCCTGAACTTTTATCGGCTTGTGTGGCTTTATTTTATCATCCCGACGATGCGCGTTACCAAAAATTGAAAGGAAAATTTGCTCAAGTCCCTTTGTTCAATTATGAAGTTCCGTTGCTTACTGACGAGTCGGTTGATAAAGAAAAAGGCACCGGGTTAATGATGGTCTGTACTTTTGGTGATAAAGAAGATATTGAAAAATGGCACAAGTATAAGCTGCCTCTGCGCGTTGTGCTTACGGAAGATGGGCGTCTAAATGACTTCGCGGGCGAATTTAAATGTTTGAAGATTAAAGAAGGGCGGACCAAAATTATTGAGCAGCTTCAAGAACAGAAATTACTTCTGCGTCAGCAGCCCATAACTCATGCTGTTAACGTTCATGAACGTTGCAGCATCGAAATAGAATTCCTTAAAAAACAGCAGTGGCAAATCAAAGTTTTAGATAAAAAAGAAGAATTGATTGAAATTGCTCAGAAAGTAAAATGGCATCCTGAGCACATGAAAGTTCGCTACGAACATTGGGTCAAAAACTTGCAATGGAACTGGGGCATCTCTCGTCAAAGATATTACGGCGTACCTTTTCCAGTGTGGTACTGCCAGAAATGCCACGCTGTTATATTGCCAGAAGAAAAAGACCTGCCAGTAGATCCACGTGAAGAATCACATAAAGGAAAGTGCGCTTGCGGTTCTACTAACTTCTTAGCTGAAATGGACGTCATGGATACTTGGATGACTTCTTCTGTCAGTCCGGAAATCAATTCTGACTGGGGTGCAATCAACGAACGGAAAAAATTACTGCCCATGTCTCTTCGCCCCCAAGCCCACGACATCATTAGGACCTGGGCTTTTTATACGCTGGTCAAATCTTATTATCATCACAATAACATTCCCTGGGAAGATATTATGATTTCTGGCCACGGACAAGACTCGCGCGGGCAGAAAATGTCTAAAAACAAAGGCAATTTTATTGTTGCAGAAGAAGTAATTAAAAAATACAGTGCCGATGCCTTTCGCTTTTGGGCTGCTTCAGTTAAATTAGGCGACGATTTACCATTTCAAGAAAAAGATGTCCTTACTGGTCAAAAATTTATTAATAAGCTTTGGAACGCCTCAAAATTTGCTCTTTTACATTTAGAAGATTATGCTCCTGAAAAAGCCGCGGCTAGTGAAGTCTTCGATCGCTGGATTCTAAGCAAACTGCAAAAAGTCATCAAAGAAAGCACGGACAGTTTTGAAAACTATGAATACTCGCGCACAAAGGCGGCTGTAGAAAATTTCTTTTGGCACAGTTTTTGCGACCAATATATGGAAATTGTCAAAGATCGTCTTTATAACCCCACTATTCGGGGTATGGGTGCCAGAAAAAGCGCACAATACAGCGTGTATGGAACTTTACTTGCTACCTTGAAAATGATTGCCCCCATTTTGCCACATATTACTGAAGAAATTTATCAGCTTTATTTTGCACAAAAAGAAGGCCAGAAGAGTTTGCATATTTCTGATTGGCCGGAATATAAACCAGAATTAATTGATGAAAAAGCAGAATTAGTTGGGGATTTAGGTGTTGATATAATTAATACTGTGCGCAAGTTTAAGTCCGAACAACAAGTATCTATGAAAGAAGAGCTTAAAGAGCTGATTCTAGTTAGCTCCGAAAAGGGTTTTTCCGAAACTATTAAAGAAATAGAAGCAGATTTAAGAGCAGTATTAAAAGCACAGAAAATATCTTTTAGCGGTCCAACGACCAGGGAAACTGAAGTTTTCAAAGTTAAAGTTGGAGTGGTAAGATAGTCAGATAAGTTAGTCAGATAAGTTAGTTAGATAAGTTAGTTAGATAAGTTAGTTAGATAATGGTTTAGAAATCTAAGAAAGCTTAACTAATTATTATTTAGCGAAATGGTCAATTACTTTTTCTATGGCCCTTCCAGAATACCGTCCTCCCGCAATTCCAACAATAGTACTAATCGTAGACACATAAATTGTGGCCTTTCCTCTCGCTATCCACAAAAAATTATCCATTTCAGTCAAATCAAATCTCCCTAGGCAATAATCTAGACCAATTGCAGCACCGGCTATACCGCCAACTATCATTCCAGCCACGGATAATTTATTTTCAAGTGTCATAACCTACCCCAAACGATTAGTATTTATAAATCTTAGCGTATTAATTACTCAAAAGTGATGCCTAACCCCTTGTGCTATTTTACTGTTTTGAGCATTACTTCCGTCTATTTTAAGCCCAATTGTCCGAAAGCTTTTTAAGGAGACGACCTTTTAAAAGAGAAAACAAGAACGACAGCATTAATTTTAACGTTCTATAATTGACCGGAAATAGTAATAAACAAACAAAAATAGTCATAAATAAAGTAAAACAACGAGGTGTTTAACCATGGTAGAAGGTTATTGCGTCAAGTGCAAGGCAAAGAGAGACATGAAAGATGGTAAAGAAGTTGCTATGAAAGGCAAGGGCGGAGTAGAGCGAAGAGCTATGAAAGGCAAATGCCCCAAGTGTGATACTACAATGTTTAGGATTCTGGGTAAGAAGAAATAATAGCAATAATTACCTATCTATAACGAATGAATATTCATTTTAATTTTTTTATTTTAAATTTTTAAGAGGCAAAATAGAGATTAGATGTTTTTAATAGAAATAAATATAATAATATAAAAGATATTTCGTTGGGGGGTGTAAATATGAATAAAAAAATAGTTTTGGGAATAGTTTTGTTAGTAGTTTTGGCTTTGGCCTTAGGTTGTCAAAAGCCAGCCCAAGTAGGAGAAAAAGCAACTAAAGCAGCAAAAAGCTCTCCACTGACGGGCAACGTTGTAGCTGACACGGGCGCATCTGCCGCGTCAGATAGCTTGAGTGATGAAGTAGCTGGATATGAAAAAGACCTTGTTGCAGGAGATAGTATAGAGATTTTGCCATACCAAAAGTATTACGGTTACAGCGGATTTTCTCCACAAGAAGTTAGCACCAAAGTAGGTCAGTCCTTAACTTGGGTTAACCACGCCAATAAAGACGTAGAAATGGTCTTCCAAAAGAATAAGCATCCACAGGTTATTACCAGCGGAAAATTCCATCCAGGAGAAACATACAATTATGCTTTCTCTGAACCTGGAACTTACGACTATTGGGTTGTCGGTTACGGCGCCAAAGGGAAGATTGTAGTAGAATAAGTTTTTTATTGTTTTTTCTTTTTTTTGTTTAATTCTTTAATAGTCTATCCGGAAGTTTTAGGTATCTCTATTTCATCACTTATTTAAACCGATAATTATAAGATTTATTTGTAGGTGGTGCATTTAACATGAAAATACTACTTACGGCCCAACAACGGGGTTCTACTAACACTATTGCTCCTGTAGCCAGAGAACTATCTAAACGTGGGCACTCCCTCACTATTTATGCCACGGGAAATGAAACAGAAGCAGCTGGTTTTCAAGGGCTTTCTTATGAGCATATCCATCCCGCAAATGAAGATTATTCTAACTTAGTTAAAAATTATAGTGCAGTTATTGTTGGAGTATCTGGATATGGCTCTCCAGATTATCTTTTTTTAAAAGCTGCCAATTCTCAAAGTATTCCTACAATAACTATTGAAAACCAAAATAATAGATATCGGCAGAAATTTGGAACAAATATTGTCGATCTTCCAACTTTATTGGCTGTGATGAGTGAAGATTGTATTCAAAAATTAAAAGAAGAGCTGGGTCAGGAGATGGGTGAAGAAGCTGCTAAAAGAAGCAGAGTTGTAGGTTGGACGGCTTTTGATAATTATTCCAAAATAAGAGACGATTTTAATGAAGAAAATAGAGTAAAATTACTGCATGAATTAGGACTTAATTCGGAAGAATTATTATACACTCATTTCACACAAAATACTCATCCATTATCTAAATATATCACGGAAAAAAATCTTTCATTTGATGAATGGACCGCACGTTTCAATTATGAAATGGGCGTAACCAGATTTACTTTCGAAGCTGCTTCAGATTTAGGTTTAAAACTTTTTGTCAAGCCACATCCTGGCGAAGAGTTTGAAAGAAACTATACTAAAGAATTAGCTGAGCGGTACGGATTTGCATTTATTCCGGCCAAAGCCTGCAACACACAGCAATTAATGTTGGCATCTTACTCTATAACTGCAGGAAGAAGCACTAGTTTGACCGAAGCTACTCTTCTGGATAGAAATGCTGCTGGAATTATCCCTGATTTGGGTGAAGAATGGGTCAGCCTCTTTCCGCCGTTAGAACTGGGTGCGATACCATATACACAAAATTGGCAAGGAATAAAAAGTATCTTAAAACAAGTAACTTCTCAAGACAAATCTGTTGTTAATAAACTAGCTGAAGACAGAAAAAAGTTTTCTGTTGATGGTAAAGCTTCAAAGAGATTGGCCGATTTAGTTGAAGGCTTAAGATGATTTTTTTCTAAATCTCCAGCAATTAAATTATTCAAAATAAAAAAACAAAGAATTTAACAACATCCGCAACAACTTTTCTTCTTAACAGGTTTCTTAACTGCTTTCTTTACTGCTTTTTTCTTAGCCATTAGTTTTCACCTCTTTTTAATTTACTACGGGTTGATTCTACAAACTAGAGAATACAACGTAAACGAGGAACAGCGTTAACAAAGAGTATAGTAATCCAACTATACCAATAATAACTCCAAGTGTAGCTATTCTGTTTTTATGTTTTTTAAATTGGAGATTATAAAAAACAATGCTACAAATGGAGAATAAATTTCTAGTGGGCAACGAGAGCTTTATTAAATCACAAAAAAAATACCCGCCTCAACCATCGTCGAAAGGCCTGCAATATTGTGGGTATCCCCCCGTTCTGTCTGGTTGACAATATACCGGTTTCATTATTAAATAAGCACTAATATCCTGTCAAGTTAGTTGGCTTTCATCAGGTAGGCTATCTTGGTTAAAAGAAGGAGATTCCCCCAGATTTTCTTCGGCTGGTGGACGGT
>JACPCC010000041.1 GCA_016179995.1 Candidatus Woesearchaeota archaeon
GGGATGAATTATCTACCAAACAAGTTGGACAGAGTGAAACGGCTTATCTTTATGAAGCAAAACTAGAACACTTCTCTTACTTTGCCATTACTGCAAAATCCGAAGCAGAATTGAGCTGGTTCAGACATTTAATACCGCCAAAGTTTGCCACCAATAGTTTTGTCTTGTTTGGATTAGTGATATTGATAGTGTTCTTGTTAGTGTTATATTGGTTTGTAAGGGAGAAGTGAGTGTAGTTCAGGTCTTTATTTAAACAGAAAATACTGTTTTGACCTATTTACTTCTTTTGTGGAGATTTCAAAAGAAAAATTATTCTTTCCTTTTCTTAACTTCTTTCTTTAACCATTCTTTATACTGAAAGAAAATAGTCTGAGGATCCATCTGGCCTGATTTTTCTTTTATGCGATCAGAGATAAGATGAAATTGATCATTAGCTTCTGTAACAAAACCAGCTTCTAACAAATTAGCATTTCCAGTTTCTGTAAAAGCGTCAACTATAGCTTTTTTGCAGTCGGCACGCAGCAAAATATTCTGCCAGATAGCTTCCCAATCTCCCGCAAATTCTTTTATACGACCAGCCATACGTTTCAAAATATCGGAATTGCCGTTCTTAAGGTCTTCAGTTACTTCTAACTCATCTGTTTTGGCATTATAAACCATCAAATCTACAAAAGCATTCTCATTCAAAGGATCATTTTCCCATTCTTTACGCACTTCAGTAATGCGCAAAAGACGTTTATATTTTCGCAGACCGGAAATTACTGGGTTAACGGTAATGATTATATCTATAGCTTTAAATGAAGTTTTAGGCACACCAATATCATTAACCACGCGATCATAAACACCATAAGGAGAATCGGCATGGATTGTTCCTGCTACAACGTTAGCTGCGGCACCAACACGCATGGCTTCGAATAAGGCAATGGCTTCTTTGCTTCTAACTTCACCGACAAAGATAGCAGAGTCGCCCATACGCAAGGTAGAACGTATTCCAATAGAAGGGTCAACTTCCGAACCGGGAGAGGAAAGTGCTGAAGCCACTTTTAATGATTCAAGATTATATCCTAAAGTACGCAGTGATTCTTGCGGCAATTCAAATGTATCTTCGATAGTTAAGATGCGATTTTGACGCATAATCTCAACCAGTATGCTGCCCAAAAAACTGCTTTTTCCACTAGAGCGTGTTCCAGCTACCAAAATGGTGGCATTATTATCTATAAGAAAACTTAGTAATCCTGCTGCTAAAGAATTCATAAATTTAATTTTTGGCTGAAGGTAGAGAGGAAAAGTCCAAGGATAATCACGATGACGACGAAATGAGAAAGCCAAACCAGTAGGGCTAAGCGGTGCTGTTAAAGCAGCCACACGAGAGGAAAAGCCTTTGACAGTTAATTCCGTATCTAAAATGGGGTTAGCTTCATCTAAAGGACGGGCAGAAATCAATCTTAATTTGGTGGCCCAGCTTTGCACTTCTAGATGTGTAGGGTAAATATTAGTATAACAATCGCCATAATCTTGATGGACGATAAAGATAGGCAGTTCTCCATTTGGAGCGTTGATGTTTACATCTTGAACTTTAGGATCATTCAGGAGAAGCTCGATTAAGCCAAAGCCTACAGTATAACGTAGAAGTGTTTGCGCTAGCTGATCGATATCTTCATCGGAGATTTCTATTTTTTGATGTTCAGCCAGATCTACTAATAGGTCTTTACCAATATTAATAAATACTTCCCGCATTCGCTGAGGATCAACAAATTCTTCCCTAGTAGGCTTATGCTCAGACATAATACGTTTGGCATCATCTAAAAGCGAATAAACTTCCTCGCGAAAGCGAAATTCTGGAGGAGTTAAATGATACATTTTTTTAACATTATTATCAAAAGAGAAAATATTAACTTCACATTTATCTTCACCGCCAAAATCATAGCTCTCTAGCAACTCTCCTTCAGGGAATTCAGAGATTAATTTAGTATACATGAAGTCTGGACGAGTAGTAGGGTGAAAAACTATACCATACAATTCTCGACCACTTAATCCTAAACTAACTTCTTGCTCGTGAGAGTGAGGCAGAAGCAAAGCAATAAGTTTTAACGAAGATACGGCAGATAAAGCATGTTCAATTATTTGTATGAAATAATGCTGGGCTTGAATTGCTTGCTCTTCTAGAAGGTTGTTCAGTTTAATTTTTTCCCGACGATCGAGACGTTTTAAAGACAGAAAAGCAGCAAAGGGATCTTCTTTAAGAAATTGAGAAATTATTCTTTGAAATTCAGCATATGCGCTGCGGATGTAGCGCTCATAAAGAGGATTGACTACCAGTTTAGAATAAGCACTACGTCCTTCTTTGTTCAATTTGCGGTATAAAGACGCCAATTCAACTAATAGCTGGGTCTGATTGTAGTCGTATTCGTATTCCCGCAATTGGGAGATAATGATAACAGAAACTCCGCTAACTTTCATCAAAGCATCTACGACTTTAGAGAAACAAAGATTACTGTATTCTATAGACGGAGGAAAGCTGCACTTGTCGGCGTAGATTTTAAGTACTTTATTCTCTCCCTCATGGTAGGTTTCAAATTCGAAACAAGTTTTTTCAGTTGGCATCTATTCTGGAGCATTACGGCTCCCCTCTTTTGTTGATTGATTAGGTTAGATTAGGTTAATTAAATGTTTGATGGTTGGTTTGATTAATGCATTTAATAGTTGGTTTGATTAATGCATTTAATAGTTGGTTTGATTAATGCATTTAATAGTTGGTTTAAGATGTTATTTAATGGATTTATTTAATTATATGCTATATCGTGCCATATCGTGCCATATATATGGATGTAATATAGAAGGGTTTATTACTTTTTCTAGCTTTAATACGTTTTATAGAAGAAACGGATTAGAATAAAAGTAGAGCAAGATTAAAATTAGAAGAATGTAATTACCAATTTTTAGTCAAGAACCACTTTAAAATAATCACATAACTTTATTAGAGGCACTTTCTTTTAAAGGATAGAACCAGCAGATTTTAATATTTGACTAATAAAGATTACTAGATTAATAAGGATTCATTAATAAGGATTAATATTATATAAAATAAAATTTATCAAAAATGGCTACACCACCACCAAGCGGAGAATTTGACTTAGCTAAGTTGTATCTTTGGGTTAAAGGACTGGAAAGCAAAGCTAATAGCGTCATTAGAGAGTTGGACGTGCTGAAGAATGATTTAGTCAAGAAAAATATTGATTTAAGAAAAGA
>JACPCC010000104.1 GCA_016179995.1 Candidatus Woesearchaeota archaeon
AATAATAACCATCTATTTGTCCTTTGTCTACGTTTATTTTACTTTGACTTTTAACGATTAAAGAAGTATCTTTAAATTCTATACTTTCTAGAGATGTTGGTTTATAATTTGCTTTAATTCTGTGAGCAGTATATTCTGGAGTTTCATCAGTTAACCAAGAATGTAGTTTGGAATCAAAATTATTTTTAATATTTTCAGCTAAATTTATATTTGTCCATTGTCCGTCTTTATTCCAAATGTTTTTTTCTAGGATTTCTGAGATTTCTGAAATTGTTTGTTGCCGGGGAAAACCACCATTGGCAGCTATTTCTCGTATAGTCTGTAAAAAAATAGTTTTACCCGCAGTTTCCCAGTCTATTTGGTTTAGTTGCGAAGTAATAAAACCATCATAATAAAATGCTAGTTCTCGTGGCCCTACTTTTTGTTGCGATACGGCTAATCCATTGGTGAGGACCATAAATAGGCCGATGGCGGCCAATATACCAAAGACAATCCAATGCATTATCGAGCCCTTGCGATTCATTTTTTATTCTCCGGATTTGTTTCTGTATTTTGAGAATTAACTGGCAGTTTATTTTTAGTTATTTCTCTAGGCAGCTTGCTAGATAAAGAGTCGATTAAATTGTGCAGAGTATCGGTACTCGGGGGTTCTCTATTAGTAAAGATTCCTTCTTTAAATCCAGTATTTCTAAGATTAGAGATGGCATCATATGCATAATTAGCGTTAACAGCATATTCTTCGGCAACTTTCTTTTTATCGCTGTCTTCTCCTTGCAGCAAGCCAAAAATCAGAAGAAAAGCAAAAACCATTATCATTACTGTAAACAGTAAATCAAAAGCATCATCCATCATGCCTCTGCGGTTAATTCTGAAGTTAAATTTTGATTTAATTTGCGGCTTCATTTTCGATTAATTGTTTTTATTTTTTAATGTTCTGATTATGGTTTTCTAGTAAGAGACAATTGTACCTGTATTTGCAGCAATTCTTCCTGCGGTTTATTCTGTTCTGGATTAGTGTTGTAAACTAAAACACGTCGTTCAAATGGTTTCATTTGAGGAACATTAAAATAATTGTTAGTGGGCAGTTTTTTATCTCCTAATTCTAGCTGGAAATTGATGTCTCGATAACCTTTCTCTTTTTCTGTACTATAGCAAAGGTTCATTTGTTTTTTGGTAAAGTTGTTTAAATCAATTGTTCCTGGCAAGACTCGACCAGTTTCTGGTTGGACATAAGCAAAGCACTCTTCAATGCTGCCAAAACGCAGAGAGATTATTTCTGCTTTTGTTTCGGCAGGAACGAAAGTTAGTTTCTCTTTATATCCAGTGATAAAGAAAGCAAAGAAGAGCAGGAGGACACTGATAATTACGCTAGCAATCATCCAGTAGATGAATTTCATGGTACTTTATTTTCTTTAGATTTAATTTTGTTTAGGTTTAATTCTCTTTAATTTATTCGATTTTCTCATTGACATTATTTTTTAATCTCTTCAGTTTCTTTAATATTTTCATTATCTTTAATCTCTTTGCAATCTTTCAAGAAAATATACTTGCCTTGTTTGAGCAGGCAAATAGATTGTGCAGCATCGGCTAAGCCGCTTGCTTGAAAGCCTTGTGGGAGATGGATTTTTTCTCTGATTTTGAGCTCTTCTTTATCTTCTTCACCTTTTAATATTCCTACGGCTTCACCATTATTAATAATAAAGATAAATGCCGTAGTATTGTGCGGAAATTGTACTTGTGAATTGCCTGGGAAAGCCATTAAAGTATCGACCATTAGAGCTAAATCTTTAGTAAAAAGAATCTTTTGTGCAGTTTGAGATTTAGCGTAATCATTAGCGATAGAGAAAGACATGCCCACAACTAAAACGACAACTAATATTTCAAAAATCATAAGCAGGATGCTGCTGCCTTTTTTAGAACTACTTTTTCCAGGACAATTTATTTTCAAACTGCTTATATTTTTTGGGAAGTTTTTTGTAATTTTTGTCATTTTTGGAAGATAATCTTATTGTTGGGCAGTATTGCTGTTTTCAATCTTAATCTCTCCGTTGATTTTAGTTAGCTTTAGAGAATTGCGGCGTAATTTAGTCCCTTCTTCTATAATGGCATCTTTAATCCGATACATGGACCAAGAGCTTTGCAGTTTGACTTCAGGCAAGGATTGGCAGGTTAAACTTTCACAGTTTAGGTCTTTAGCTTTATTGTAAGATTCATCACTTATTTTTCTGCAAAGGCAGGCGCAAGGCAGCTGGGTACACGATTGTACTGGATAAGCAAAATAATATCCACTCACTTCTACTAAGTCCATATCAGCTGTTTCTACTATCTCTCCTCCTGGATTTTGAAACTCTTCTGTAGAATAAATCAATTGTTTCTCTTGATCTTTAAACAAAGCCACAAAACTGCCTTCGTCTAATATCAATAATTGGGAGGTTTCTGTCTTTTTTTGGTCTTTGGCAAAAGATTTTATTTCTTTAGTTAAGTCAAAAAAACTATCTTTAGCCTGTTCGCTGAAAGTAAACATCTTGCCCAGGAAGTAGCAAGCCGGAGCAAAGATAATTATGGCTAAGAGTATAGTCACTAAAAAATCTATCATTATACCTTTTTTGTTCATCTAACAACCTCTTAATTAATCGTACACTTTTCAAATAAACTCAATAATATCAATTCTAATTCTATGAAGTAGCACAGCACTCTGGTTTCTTTTTTCCTTCAGGATCTTTAGTTTGTCCCGCAGGACAGCCTTGCGCTTCTTTATTATCTACATCGCCTGAAGTGCAGATACATTTGTCAAACAAATCGGCCACTTTGTCATTGTCACAATCACCAGTTCCACCAATCTTGTTTTTGATATCCGTAAAAGCCGTATCTCCGCTGCCTTTGAACCAGACTAAAATTAAAGCTACGACAACCAAAGCTAGAATTACTGAAGCCATGATCCACCACATTTCAGAAGTACCTTTCTTAGGGGTAGTATTTTTTGGTTTTAGGTTTGATTTTTTTTTGTTTGAAGTTGTTTTCTTTGTTTTGATTTTTTTCATTTGGATCATTCCTCTTCTTGGTATTTTTAATTCATACTTGATTTGTTTTATTTCCCAGCAATATCTGTTGAACCGCAATTATTTTGCGCGCTTTCTAAATTGTCGAGGTAAATAGAGCTGACGTCACGTTCCGAATTTTTTCTATAAATTGCCACTTTTGCATCATTGAAACCACTAGCCATAGTAAATACTGCAACAACTAAGCCTACTGCTGTAACAGTCCACCCTACCGGGGTACTGGCTAACAAAAAAACTCCAATTCCTGTGCCAACAATTTTAGCAGCCGCACTTCCTGCACTAGCTTCTCTATCAGCATCTTTTAATTTAGGAACTATACTTATAGCATAAGCATGGTTTGATTTTAAACTATCAACATTTTCATTTCCAACTATATAACCAACTCTGCCTGGTCCATGGGCGCTTTGGATGTATTGTGTATAACTTTGTCCAGAGCCTTTGTACTCATTTTTTGAGATATAATTAAGAAACTCTTCTGGGCTTATATCTGCAACGTTGCCATTATCATCTTTAATCTCTCCTAACATTAAAGTATAACAATTGAAACATTGGTTCTCATAATTTTCAAACCCTAAAAACTCTGGACTGTTACTAAGGATATCTTCATAACGGCCCTCGCCGAACATCCACCAGCAGCGAGCCATTTTTTCGGCTACGGTTTTCATTACCTCAGCTTTTTTTCCTTCTATCTTTTGGTCGATAGTTTTGCATAAAGTTGGTGTAAGACGAACGTCTGTTCCTAATCCTGAGGCTTGTATTGTGGCAGCGGCTCTCAAAGCAATACTATCATGGCAAATTATTTCGGCTTCTTTACTCTCTGCTTTGGAATAGAAGCGGTACATAGTGGTTGAAATCAAAGCAAAAGAAACTAGAGTTATCATAATGGCGACTAAGAAACCAATAGTCATAGCTCTTTTGGAAAAGAATCTTTTATGTTTATTCTGCGGTTTATGATTCATCTCAAATCCTCTCCTGAACTTAATACTGGTTCTTCGCTGTCTTCAATTGAAGCTGAACATAAAGATAATTTCTTTTGATTGATTAAAGTGGGAATGCTTTTTATGTTTTCGCTATCACTGCTCGAATCAAAAAATCTTTCTTCCAAACCTTCATCATCTGCTTCAGCCCACCAATAATCTGCTGTAGGAAAGAAGCAAATTCTATTTCCATCTGGAGTGAAGAGCCAGCCCCCATCTTTTATTTCGCTGGTAATTGTTTGATCACTTTTGGTAAAAGTTATTTTATTAGTTCCATCTTGGAAGATAGTTATTTGGTTGACATCTAAATAGTAATTTGAGACACTGCCTGCTTTTTCTACATTGATAAAACTGCGGTAGAAGTTTTCGGCTATATTATCGGCGCCGGCAATAACGCAAGGAGTGACTCTTTCTAACTTTT
>JACPCC010000054.1 GCA_016179995.1 Candidatus Woesearchaeota archaeon
AAGAATTATGGTTTGCATGTGGAAAAATTTTTTCATCGTCAAGCAGTGTGGTTTTATGCCGTAGTTTCCATTATCTTGATGTTAGTTGTTTGGTTTGCCATGAAAATTAATGCTTTTTTAGCTTTTGGTGCAGTTGTTGGCTCGACGGTATTTTTTATTACTCATGGTTTCAAGCAGAATGCAGAAAAATCTGAACACGAAATGTTGCACGGCGAAACGAGTATGAGCGATTGGAGTAAAATAATGTATCTTGAAGTTATTGATACTACTTTTTCTATTGATGGTGTTTTAGGAGCGTTTGCTTTTACTTTAGCTGTCCCTTTAATTCTGCTTGGGAATGGTCTAGGTGCTTTAGTAGTTCGTCAGCTAACTATTGGAAATATTGAACGGGTAAAGAAGTATAAATATCTTAAAAATGGGGCAATGTATTCTATATTTGCTTTGGGTTTAGTTATGGTGGCAGAAGGTTTTCATATCGAAGTTCCTAGTTTGGCGTCACCTTTAGTTACTTTTGCTATTTTGGGCTATTTCTTTTATCGCTCACACAAATTACTTAAAGCAGAGAAAGATTGTGAAGAGAGTAAGAAGATTATTGAAGAGTGAAGTATTAAATGAAGAGTATTAGATAATCTAAACAAACTCAAAAATAAACAAACTTAATCAAATTGTAATCAACAAAATAATACTACTAAATAATATGAAATGCGCTATTTGTCAAGAAACGTTGGGAGAAACTTTTCTAGAAAAAGTTAAAGGCACCATAATTAGAAAGCCTGGAGCGAGTAAGCCGTATACTATTTGTAATAATTGCCAGAAGAAGTTTAAGAGTAAAGAAGAGATGTTGAATGGGATTAAGTGAGTTTTTGATGAGATTTTTATTCTTGTTTGTATTTTCTCGACTATTTTGTTAGAAATCGGAATAAAAAAAACAAGCCCCTGGGGAGACTTTCAACTTCCTAGCATTGAAAGCTACGAACGCTAGCGAGTATGTTTGAACTCCCGGTCTCCGGTTCATCCGAAAGCAGCACTTTAATTTTTAAATCTGCTAAATCATACGAAACCGGCGCATTAGCCGCTATGCTACAGGGGCAGGAATGTTCTAAAACATGCACTTACTTTTAAAATATTCTCTTTAATATTAACCTACTTTTCATTTTAATTAAAATCTCTCCCTAAAATTCTTATTCTACCACCAACAAACTATATAAACCTTAGAAATTTACTTACTATTGATGTTAAAAAAGAAGTTAGATAATGTTGGATTAAAGAGTGATGTCAAATTAAAGAGTGATACCGAATTAAAGAGGATTCTACAAATAGATCAAGCTACATTAGATAAATTCAAAGCCGTACAAAAAGCGGCTTTAGCCGAAGCCAAACTTCTCAACAGAAAAAAAAGCGGAAAAATTAGGGTTTTAGGAATATCTAGCTCGGCACGCAGCGCTTCAGGGATGGCCAAAGAAAAATCTAATTCAGAACAATTACTGGAAAAAAGTTTGGATTACTGTAAAAAATTAGGCGCTGAAACAAAACTTATTTCTTTACGTGAATATGATATTAAGCCTTGTCAAGCTTGTTACTCAACGGCCAATACGCATTGTCATTTTTCTTGTTCTTGTTATCCTAAAGGAACTCCAGCCGGAGATGATATGAGCAATAAGCTTTATGATGAAGTTTTGTGGGCGGAAGTTATTATTTTTGCCACACCTGTAAATAACTTCAAAATCTCTTCTTTGTTGGCTGATTTTATTGATCGCTGCATTAGTTTAGATGGCAGCTTAACGCCAGCCGATAAAAACAATCCGAAAAATAGAGAGTTGAATATCAAACAGATGAAATTTATAGAGTTAACAGCAGATAGTGGGGTGCCAGGAAGCGGCTTGCTGCGTAGATTTTTAGGAAAAGTAGCTGGAATAATTGTTACAGGACACGAAGCTGGCGCTTCTTTAACAATATCCAGTCTATTTATGACTCTGCACTATTATGGGATGATTTTTCCGCCATTTAGCAGTGTTTATGCAATGTCTTCAATTTGTAATTCTACTTATCAAGATAAGCCAATAGTTACTAGTAAGTGTTATGATCTAGAGATAGAAATGCAGGCTAAAAATTTAATAACTGCGGCAAAATTATCGCGTCAAGTTAAGCCCACAGATTGGAAGTATAATTGTGGGGCAAATTAAATTTACTAAAACATTAATAAACTTATTTAATAAGGGCGGTGTTAAAATAAAATGGTTTCATCAACTAAAATTTTGTTTATCTTTGGACTGAGCAACTTACTTTGTCTGTTTCTGATATCTTTTTCTTGTCGTTGCATGGGAATGCATGAATTTAGTAATAAGTTGTTTAAATATAAATGGTTTCAAAAATTTTATTCCTATCATTGCTATTATTGGTATGCTCTGTTCATATCTGTGACGCTTCATGTCATCTTGGCCTTCAGTCTTTTCGGCTGGCCGTTTTAGATAAAAACTTGCATTCAATCCATAAAATATCTAATGATTCTGGATTATCTAATTTAAAATAATTTTATTTAAAATAACTAAAGAGGTAAAATATGGTAAAAAAATATTGGAAATGTACAGTTTGCGGAGATATTCATTATGGAGAAAAAGCTCCAGAGGTTTGTCCTACTTGTGGAGCGAAGGAAGCTTATGTGTTAATTAGCGCTGCCGAGGCTAAAACATTACTCAAGTTTTAGTGTTTTTCGTTTAGTCTATTAAATAATCTATCTCTACTTAATAGTAGTTTTATCGCTAAAGTTTTATAAATTATGGGCTGTTTTGTTGGTAAAATTATGATCAATATAAACAAATATTTAGCGAGACTTAGTATTGCTGCTTCTTTAGTATTTTATACGCCATCAGCAGAAGGACAGCCCGTTGAATATTTTAGAGAGGACACTTCTGTTGATAGAGAGTTGGATAAGATTAATCGTGAAATTTTCAAGATGTCTTTAGAGAAAAGATTGCAATACATCGCTAAAAATATAGTTTTGCCATATGAAGGTTATCATAGTGCAGTTGAAACTAGTGAAAGTTGTAATAATTATTTTTTACATTTAGCTCTTGATAAAGATTTAACTAATCGTGTGCA
>JACPCC010000055.1 GCA_016179995.1 Candidatus Woesearchaeota archaeon
TTGATGTTTTCTGTAATGCCTTGTCCTTTTCCAGAAAAAGTTATTTCTTTTTCGAGATTACGATCATTACTTCCCTCGCTCCAAGTTACTTGGAGAGTTAATTTATTGCTAAACGCCAGCTTGGTCTTATCTAAATTTACATCTACCACTAAATCCTGATTTAACTCTGGTAGCTCCCAGCGCTGTTCTGTTCCCAAGCCGCGAAGGGTGAGAATGATGTTCTTGGGCGGATTAAATGATGTTTTCTGCACTTTGAGTTTGAGAGAGATTGGCAGGCCATAATTGATGGATGTGGGGCTTTCAGCAGTTAAATCTAAAGTTGGTAAGTCTAAAACCATATAATTGAGCAGCTCCTTCTTCTCTATGAGATTGTTTTTAGCGCTGATGGTAGAATGGTGCCAGCCAGGTTTAATTTCTTCCGCAGGGTGGTTTAGCTGCTTTTCTTTGCCTGGCAGTAAATCAATTGTTTGACAATCGTCATCGAGGCAAATAGAAAGTTGTTTCAGTTCTTTATCTCCGTTGTTTTTTATTTTGCAGTCGATATTAATGGCTGCTTTTTTATTTTTCTCAGAAAGTAAACTTTCTACTGGATAAACACAGCCAAAGGTAAAGTGAAAGATGGACCGTTTACTTGGGTCAAAAGTTCTTCTTTAACAGAAAGATTCTTTTCGGTGTAAATTATTAAAGGTAATTGGTAGTTATAACTAGAATCTAGCTTGGAACTTAATTTGACTATCCAGAAGGCTTCTTGTACTTCTTGGGGAGAAAGAAGCAGCGTTTTTTTGTGGGGAGTGGTAATTTCTAGTTCTGGAGGTGCGGCCATGTCTAAAGAAACTGCGCTATAATGGTTAGTGGGATTCTTGACTATTCCTTTAACTAAGTTGTAGCTGCCAAAAGCGGTAGAAGATGATAAGATTTCCATTTCTAATTGCAATTCTTCAGGTATAAGGCGGCCTTTTTGCTTTATTTTTACGTCGAGGTTGAGGGGCGAAGATACCAGCTGAACGTTTTCAGCCAACCATTCAAACTTGCTGGCTGGCTCATCTGGATCAAAACCTTCTCGTAATTTAATATGTGTAACATCAATATAACCAAATTCATTGAATGCGATATCAAAACTGACCCAACCAACGCTAGGAAAGTAAACTTCGGCCCAACCGTGCCCTGCCCAATGTTTTCCCAGTGCAGCCAAAACTTCTGGATTTTCAGTATAAGAAATGCCAGATACAAATTTAGCAGGAATACCTAAAGAACGAGCCATGGCGACAAATAAAGAGGTCATTTCATCGCAGACGCCTTGCTTGTTTTCTAAAACCCAGCTGGCTTTCTGTGCCGAGTTTGTAGTTAAGTCGTTTAAATCATATTTAATGTTTTCAGAAACCCAATTGGCTAAACTAAAAACAACTTCAAACAAATCGTCTTTTCCTTGGGATAATTCTCGAGCTTTAGAGATAATGGCTGGATTAGTGGAGTCAATTTTTTCTGTAGGCAAGGTGTATTTTTCTACATTGGCAATGTTTTGCAATGGATAGGGTATTTTTTTAGTAACTTGGAGGTTTTGGCTGTTAGTTTGGATTATAGCCTGATAACCATAATTTTGCACGCCTAACGCTGGATTAGAAAAGAGAAAAGTTATTTTGTTTTCAGCTGTCGTGCCGTCAGTTTCTAATTGCACAATTTTTTGGCGATAATCTTCTACTGGAAAAAGTAAGAGTTCAACTTGGGCTTCTTTTACTTGCGCAGAGGGGTTTTCAGAGGTTAATTGAAAGGAGGCATTAACCGTGAGTTGCAGTTGTAAAGAGTCGAGTTGATAGAGATTTTCAGGGGAAGAGGCTAGAGTTGCAGGGGTGTGAATTGCCATAAAAATTAAGACTGATAGAAAACAAACAAAATAGTTTTTGATATTTACCATGAAACTGGAAAATCGAGAGAAGTTATAAATATTGCTTAAGAACCAATGCTTAAGAACCTATTTATTGGTTTTACTATCAATTTTATTATTCAACTACCGGCTCTGTAGAAAAAGTCAAAAAGAGTGAGAGCCTAGCAGTTCGTAGAGGGTTCTGGAAGCAGATTTCTTCGAAAGCAGATATCTCTTTAAAACCAAACCATAGCGAAAATCTGCCTCGAACGAGACTTTCTACAGAGCCTCAACCACCCAAAATCTTAAATAATCTCTTTAAATAATGTCTATCCGACACTTATTAAAACATGATACTTATTAAAACGAGATAATTATTAAAATGGAAAAAGCGGTGGCTCTTTTAAGTGGAGGAATTGATTCGCCCGTAGCTATTGCTTTAATGAAGGAACGTTTAGACGTTATTGCTGTACATTTCCATCAACAGCCATTAAGTGGAGAAAAAGAGATAGAGAAAGTTAAAGAATTGGCCAAAAAGTTGGAACTATCTAGGATTTATTTAGTGCCTTTTGTTGATGTACTAAAAGAACTGACACAAAAATGTAGCCACAACCATTATTTTCTGCTTTCTAAAATATTAATGTTTAAGGCTGCAGAGAAGATAGCCTCAAAAGAAGGTGGCAAGTATCTCATCACTGGAGAAAATCTAGCCCAAGTAAGCAGTCAAACCTTAAGTAATTTAACCGCCATCACCAAATTTATTCATGTGGAAATTTTCCGGCCTGTGTTAACTTTTGATAAACAGGAAATAATTGCTAAAGCTGAGAAAATAGGAACTTACGAATTGTCCAAAGGGCCAGAATTATGCTGTTTACTGGGGCCTAAGCATCCAGCAACCAAGTCTAGCGCAGAACAAATACAAAAAGAATTAGAGAAAATAAACGTAGACAAATTAATTGAAAAAAGTTTAGAAAGAGCAGAAATGTTGGAGTTTTAATTTTGTAAATTTATGTTGAAAAGATTTATTTATAGCAAAGACTTTAATCAATTTTTGGTGGAATGTGGAAATAACAGAAATTCACCACTAGAGGCAACTACGGGCTTCGTCCGTGGTCTCATTTGAAATACGAGGTATTTCTAATGTGCTCAAAAGAAAAACTTTTGACATAAACCAACACCGGTCCTAATAATTAATCGTACCATAACATTTGTTTAAAAAAATAACAAGGTATAAAATATGGAATTTTCAACCCAAGATTTTAGTTCTGAAGAACGCAGAACAGAAGAACGATTTCTTCAGAAAATGGAGGGGGCTATTTCTAAATTTCACCACCACTATGATGGCACGCCGGTTATTTTACATCCTGAACAAAAAGAGCTATGGTTTGGAGAAAAAGAAAGTTTAGTTGGAGAGATAAAAAAAACAGAGAGGCAACGGGGAGAGGCCTTAAAAACAGATTATGGCACTTATGGAAGTGAGGTTTCTTTTGGTTGTGGCTGTGGTAAGAAATGGGAAGCATTTTTTAAGAGTGACGTTATTGAGGTTAATGAAGTACCACAAAATCTGCAGAAAAACCAAGGATATGGCTCTTCTGCATCATCTTCTAATCAGGGATATGGTTCGTCAGGATCTGGGAAATCGGCTTATAACTCTGGTTCTTCTTATAGATAAATTAGAAAAAATGTTGGAAGAAGTTTTATAAAGAAATTAGTTATTTATTAAATACAAAAAAAAATACAAAAACAACAAAAATAGTCAGACTAACGGCGGGGAACATGCATTTAATTTTTTATAATAC
>JACPCC010000056.1 GCA_016179995.1 Candidatus Woesearchaeota archaeon
CATAAAATATAAAGCAAATGGGTGAAATTTATCAGGGCTTACTTCTTTAAAATTAGTTCTATAGGTTCCATCACCATTTGTAATCCAATGCCAAGAACCAATATAGGCACCATTATCAAATTCAGAATCTAACCCAGTATAAAAGTGAATCGGAAGGTCATGATTTAAAATTCCCAAAGAAGCACCAGCATAACAGCACCATTGATGTCCAGTCTCATGAAGTATTTTTTTGGCTGAAGATTCAGCTGAAACAAGGTCCATTTCATTAAGATAGTCTCTATAATATCCTATTCCCAATAGTTGTCCTTTGCTTCCAAAAAAACTACTATCTCTGTTCAGCGGAATAGTACCAATCCCTTGTATGAAACTCTGCAAAGGAGAATAGGAAGTAGGTAAATAACTAAATTCTGGTGTTGCGGGAAAGATTGAGATAAAATCAAACTGATCTGGATTAGACCCATAAAAAGTCTTAGTAATTGTTTCTAAAGAATTATCGGAAAGTTGATCTAAAGTAAAGGTAGTTATAGGATAAGAAGTGTCAATACTAGCCAATTGTAGTGTAGCGGTGCTGAATATTGCAGGATAAATATCTTTTATTTCCTGTAATCTTTGAACTTTTTCTGGAGTTATTTCTAGGGAATTTTGAGCAACTAAGATAAAAGCCATTTTAAATTGGTTTTGGTTGCATCTTTCTGAATTAGAGACTATATTTTCTGAGGTTACCTCAACGGTTGGAAATTGATCTGGAGAAGATTGTTCAGGTGTACAACTAATTAGAAAAAGAACTATAAGTATTATAATCGTTATAAAATATTTTTTCATCATATGAATTAGATTAAACTATAAAAAATAAAGATTTAAAAAAATACAAAAAATTCCTATTTCTTCTTTTTATTAGCTTTCTTTGCTGAATGTGAAGAAGCACCACCTATTTTAAGTACACGGTTTAATTCACTCTGCATCACGCCAGCGATTCTTTTACCTGATGTCTGCGCTTCAGCAACTACTTTACGAACCAGCTTTTGGCCTTCAGCACGACTAATGTGGCCTTTTTTCAGCAACTCCTGAACAGTTTTTCCTACTTTATCCTGGGCAAAACTAGCCACACCAACACCTAGCAAAAGGCTTTTTCTTAACAATTCCTCTTTTTTCATTTTCTATTCACCTCTAATTAATTTGTTACTAATAGCAAATCTCATTAATTATTGAACATTTTGTGAGATTTGCTAAATAGTAAATTGCATATAAAAAGTTCCATTATTTTTGCAATTTACTATAATAATAAAAAGCATTGATTTGTTTGTTTAGAGCTATAATAATTAATTAACTTATAATCTTTTCTACTTCACTAAGGAATTCTTTGGCTCTCTCTAAAGAAGTTTGAGCGTGCTTCTGTTTTGCTTCTTCTTCCGTTTCATAAGTAAATCTGGATCTCTTTTCTACTTCATAAAAATACTTAACGGCTAAATCTTCGGCCTTTCCTCGAAAATCGTCTAAGCTGAGTAATTCTGCCGCTTCCTGCTGGCTTTGCACAAAAGTTTCATATAGTTCTTTAGCAATAAAATTATTTTTTATACAGTAATAAACCAAAGCATGGGCGGTTATCTTGTGTATACTTTGTTGCGAAACAATCCTTACTCCTTTATAGGCTAGCAAAGCTTGTACGGCATAGAACATAGAGTAATAAGAGGGATTTATTACCCATAAAAAACATTCATAATCTGGATTTAGTTTATGAAATATTTTAGATGTTTTTTCTGTAGAAATATTGTATAGCAAATCAGCAGAGACCAAAGAAATATTAGCCTGTCTCTTATAAAAATTAATAAATCGTGTTTTCTCTAACTCTGATAGCTTACTAATTATCTTTCTATCAGCTATTAAAACCGTGATGACTGACTGAGCTTCTTTAATTCGTTCTTCAAATATTTTTCGTTCCATTTTAAATAATTTATTTTAACGGAGTAACTTTTTAACTTCTTAACTTATTAATTTATAGTAATTCTCACACCCATAAATCAAAATATGTTTTTCTTTAGCTTCATTAGCGACATTTAGCTCATTTTTTTTGTGCATTAAATGAAATGATTTTTCAGAGACGATTGTTTCATGGAGATTAACAGTAGATATTCTAGCTACTGAAGAGATTATTCGCCCCATTAATTCAGCGTGTTTCTGCTGAGGAACAATAACTAGCAGATCCAAATCAGAATCTTTCCTGGGCTGATTTTTAGCATAGGAACCAAACACCAGCAAAATAAAAAAACAGAGTTTAGTTTCGCTGATAATCTTCTTTAAAACTACCCTAAGATAGGGGTATTGTAGATAAAAATTCTCGCGTTTGAACTCTTCAGCTTCAATCAGATGATTTAAATCAACTTGTGAGTTGAGAAATATTAAATCAGTTTTTCCTGCCCTTTCTAACCTGATTATCTTTTCTTTTTTGAGATGCTGAACGTTTCTCTGCACTAAATAGTATACACAAGAAATATTTCTAGCCAGTTCTCTAATGCCAAGATGTTTATGGGAGTTGTCAATAAGATAAGACAATATCTTTAATTGGGTTTTATTCAACATGGTATCACTTATAATATCATATGATATTAATTTAATATATAAATCTTCTGTCGTTAAGTAATACTTCAGTAAAGTGAAGCAACACCGTCGTCAAGGTCAAGAGATGAGTTTTACGTTGCTATTCGCTGGAACAGAGCCGAAATATTGTAATCCTACATTTAATCTACAAAGATAGACTAAGAAAGATTTCGGTAAAACTCATGACCACGACGGTGTTGCAAACTTCATAACACTGAAGTATTACGTCGTTAAAAAAACTTTTGAATGTAGTTTTCTCTTGGAGCTCCAGAAGCCATCATTCCCCATATATCCTTACCAAAAGAGTGCGATGTATGAGCCAAACACTTAATAGACCAGACAAAATAAAACCGCCGTAATAAAGCCACTTTGAACCGGTAGCCTGCATTATCAAGGAAGAGCCGACGATAAGCGCAGCAATAATCATACCCATGGCAATGTTGCCAGAGGAACGTTCTAGTTCCTGTGATAAATGACGTACATCTTTATCTTC
>JACPCC010000035.1 GCA_016179995.1 Candidatus Woesearchaeota archaeon
TTATCTCCAAGAAAAAATTAGATAAGTTTGATTCTTCTAAAGAAATGGAGAACGGCGAACTATTGAAAGAGTTTATGAAAGAAGAGAAGAGTTAGATTTTTATAATACTATTAGTTTTATTATCATTGTTTTTAATATAACTTCTTCTTTCGACGCAATGTTTTTAAAACACGGGAATAATTCTCTTATTTAAGGGCCTATAGCATAGCCTGGATAGTGCGATCGGCTTCGGACAGCGAAATACAAATTAACATTTATTGCTGAAAGTCACCGATTGATCAGGGTTCAAATCCCTGTAGGCCCGTTTTTCATTAAGTTAAAAAATTGAGGTGTTAATATGAAACCAGAAGTTCCAACTAGTGATTTAAGTAAAAAAGAAATTTTAATTAATCAATCTGTAGCTATTCTTTGCGACGGTAATAATATTGAAAGAAGTATCCACGACATAAGCCATAATAATTCTGCTATGGTTAATTTTGACACCTTAATTCCTAAACTTCTTAATGGCCGTGGGCTAAATCGTTTGATTTATTTTAGAGAAGGGCAAAATATTTCTTCGAAATTAGCAGAGCGATTGCATCAGAAATATTATGGTTCTGTTGTTCCCTGCCATAAATCAGCAGATATTCCTCTCTCTATTAAAGCTACACAACTAGCGCCTAAAATTGATACCATTATCATCATGTCCGGCGATTCTGATTATGTCGATTTGGTTCACCACCTTAAATCTGAAGGAGTTCGAGTAGAAATTGCTGCTGTAGAAGCCACTACCGCCAAAGTGCTAATTGAGGATGCTGATTACTTTCATCCTATAACTAAAGAAGATTGGTTTATCTTTACCGCTCCAGGGCAAGATAGGCATAGAAGGAAGGAACATAGTTAGGTTGTTTATATTTACTTTATTTTTTATTTAGTTTTTAACTAGTCTTATTGTTTTGTAAACATCTTCCAACTATTTTGTAAATATCACCTCAACTACTTTCAGGTAGTAATGTTTATAAATAACTCCCTTTTCTAGTATTTATGAAGCTTCAATATGATTTGTTACAAGCCGCTACTTTGGCTGAGTTGATTGGAATGTTAAATCAACCACGACCGACCTTTACTTTAATTGGTACCCCCAGACAAGAAGACAATTATTATATTCAAATAATCCATACTCTTGTCGAAGAAAGAATCTGTGGTTCTTCTGATCTTCCTTCTTTAGAAGATTCTTACTCTCGTCATCCTAAATTACTCAGCTCTGATGCTGAAACTGTTTATACTCTTTTAGAAACATTTGGAAAAGATGAAGTTTATAATCAATTTGGTAATGATAATCCTTTCGTTAAAGAAATGCTTGTACAATACGAAAAGTCTAAAAAAAAGAAAAGAGTCTAATCAATAAAAAAGAAAAGAGCCTAATTAATATTAATTTGCTTATTAATCAAACAAAGAATAGGTGAATATTAGATAGTAAATTTCCAGAATCAGCATACATTTTTTAAATAACCACATACTTTCTAAGTTAACAAAGCACAATTTAAACTAAAATGGTCCTCGAATCTTTAAGTAATTCCCTCAAGAATACTTTAACTAAAATTACTAAAGCTATCTTTGTAGATGATAAACTCATAAATGAACTGGTTAAAGACATTCAAAGAGCGCTGCTCCAATCTGATACGAATGTTCAATTAGTTCTCAAACTGAGTCAAAACATAAAAACTCGTGCTAAAGAAGATACTCCGCCAGGCATCACTAAAAGAGAACATTTAGTAACTATCGTCTATGAGGAATTAACTAATTTTCTGGGCAAGGAAGTTAAAGAAATAAAAATCGATAAAAAGCCCACTAAAATCATGCTCGTCGGTCTTTTTGGTTCTGGTAAAACAACTACAGCTGGAAAGCTGGCTCGCTACTATAAAAAACGCGGCTTGAAGATTGCCGTCATGCAGACAGATACATGGCGTCCTGCAGCTTATGAACAGCTCGAACAATTAGCTAAACAAGTTGGTGTAGATTTCTTAGGAATAAAAACAGAAAAAGACACTACTAATATCTATCTCAGTTTCGAAAAGAAACTCAAAGATTACGATTTAATTATTATTGATACTGCCGGAAGAGACGCTCTTTCGGACGAGCTTATTGCCGAATTAAATCAACTTCACTCAGTTGCTCAAGCAGAAGAAAAATTATTAGTAATTTCTGCTGACATTGGACAAGCCGCTGAAAAACAAGCTCAAGCTTTCCATGATACTTGCGGCGTAACTGGAGTTATAGTCAGCAAATTAGAAGGAACCGCTAAAGGCGGAGGCGCTTTATCTGCTTGTGCCGTAACAAAAGCCCCTATTCTTTTTATCGGTGTAGGCGAAAAGATAGATGATTTAGAAGTATTTTATCCTCAGCGTTTTGTCAGCCGTCTAATTGGTATGGGTGATATAGAAACTCTTTTAGAAAAAGCACAGGAAGTAATTACTGAAGAAAAAGCCGAAGATATGAAAGAAAAGTTTATGCAAGGTGAATTTAATCTTGTCGACTTATATGACCAAATGAAGTCTATGAAAAAAATGGGTTCCCTGCGCAAGATAATGGAAATGATTCCCGGTATGGGTAGTTTGCAATTACCAAAAGAAATGCTTGACGTACAAGAAGGCAAGCTAGAAAAATGGAAAATTGCCATGGACAGTATGACTAAAGCCGAGTTAGAAGATCCAGACCTTATTTCTGCCAATCGTATTGACCGCATCTCCGCCGGCTCAGGCATAAGCATCAGCACTATTCGAGAATTATTGAAACAATACAAACAAAGTCAAAAAATGATGAAAATGTTCAAAGGCGAGCAAGACATCAATAAACTCATGAAGAAAATGGGCGGTAAGATGCCTAAAGGAATAGGGATGTAGTTTCTGGTCGTGTTAATATTATTATTATTATTATTATTATTATTTTCTCAGTATTTTTGCTATAAGCTCTGTTTAAAAAAGTAAATAGTTTTGTTCAATTTCAAAATTAGGTTACACTTTCTTTATAAACAAAGCATAGTTCACCAATTTGGGTGAAACTATGACTACATTAAATGAAAAAAAAGAAAG
>JACPCC010000036.1 GCA_016179995.1 Candidatus Woesearchaeota archaeon
AGAGAGACGTGCTAACTGGTCATGCGATCAAAGCGTCTTATCAAAGTAACGGCATCCGAGCTATTTTGCTGATCGAGTGGATTGCTCCTTTATCTGGCAGGTGAATTGACTGGGTGAGTTCCTCAGAACAGGACGGGCAGGCAAGCGGGTGTCCGACTTGACCTTTTTGCTGCCCCCGAAGAAAGGCGATTGGCTATCAGCTCACTTTGACGATAAACATTCACTTGACAATGTCTTACGTGACTTGGTAAAGTGTAAGACACGTAAGGAGACTATCATGCCCAAGGCGCAGGTCACCGTTAGACTCGATAAAGAGCGTTTGGCTCAAGCGAAGAAGATTGATATTTTAGTAAGCGGACAAAGGTTTGAGAATTATTCTAAATTGGATTGTGGTTTGACGGTGTTTAGGCCACTGGTGGCGTATTCTGAAGAAGACGTAGAGGGGGAGATGGAGAGGTTTAGCTACCGTATTCCTTAGGCGATTTTTAGCACATCAATGTTGTACTGAAACTTAACTTCGAATGGCCTATTTGCGAGAGAAAGATTTTTAAACATTAGCAGTTTTATGCTATAAATATGAAAAAAACAAACTTTAAGCATAAAACTTATAACTCCCTGTCGACGAGGGAGGCAGAATTGCTCAATCTTATAGAAAGTTTGCTGCTCATTTCCTTAAAACAAGTACAAAGACTGACTGGTTGGAACGCCTTTTCTATTAAGAATGCTTTTCATTCATTGAAAAATAAAAATATTCTTACTCATTTGGAAAGGAACTCCTACATTTTAACTGAGAAAATCCCGGAAAACATATTCTCGTTGGCTTGCGTAATTAGAAGCCCTTCTTACATTAGCTTTTGGACTGCCTGTTCTTATTATGGTTATACTGAACAACTGCCCAAGACTATACAGTTAGTCTCAATCAAACAGTTTCCTTCTCTTAAAGTCGGAGAATATACTTTAGAAACAACTACTTTTCAAAGCAAAAACTTCTTTGGTTACAAGAAAATTAATAATTTTGCTATAGCTGAAAAAGAAAAATTACTTATAGAAATTCTCTATAAACCAGAAAAAGCTGGTGGTTTAAGTGAAGTCAAGAAATGTTTAAATAATATGTGGGCAGAGATTAATCCGGTGGTTCTATTAGAATATCTTCATCGTTTTAATAACCGCTCTTGTTTTGCCCGCCTAGGGTATTTATTGGAAGAAATAAAGATTACTAATAAAATTACCAAAGAACTAGAAAAAAATCTTCCCATTGGTTTTGTAAAGTTAAATTCGCAAAAAAAAGCTTCAAATAAATACAACCAAAAATGGAGGATTAATATCAATGATCAATAAAACGGAACTAAATAGAATCGCTCTTTTGAGCGGTCTAGATTTATATCAACAAGAGAAAGATTATTTGCTCAAACTATTTTTGTTTTATTACTACAAAAGATTTGACGGGGCGGTCTTTAAAGGCGGCACTTGTTTAAAATATACTTTAGGCGTCGAAAGATTCTCTGAAGATTTAGATTTCAATATCAAGAATGTTAGCAAATTTCAGCAGGAAGTTAAAGAAGTACTTCGGAAAATTAGAGAGCTGGGAATAGAAAACAATTTTATTAAAGAAGAAAGCTTTGCTGATTCCTATACTTGTGAGATTGCCTTTGCTGGCCCACTTTTCGATGGGAAAGTACAAACCAGAAACAAGTTTCGTATCGATGCAGGATATAGAACTGGAACATTTCTTAAAGCACAGTGGAAGTTAATTCAAAGTGAATTTCCTGAAATTAGTGGTGGATTTTTGGTATTAACCATGCATCCGGAAGAGATTTTATTCTTAGCTTAATAAAAGTTTATTGCAGATAAAACTAAAGAAAGAGAATGTTAAAATAAATTTCCAGAATATTTGTTCTAAAGAAGAATATGAAAGAGATATGTCAAAACTGGTAAGCAGAATGATACCTTATGGGCAGGTTAAAGAGGCGATTTTGGTGATGTTGAAAAAGGGGTAAACTATTTTTCTACTTATCTTGGGCGTGGTTTAAGTAATCAATGATGTGTTCTAAAGAAGAGCAAGGGCCAGGAAAGTTTTCTGGAAGAATTAATTGTTAAAAGAAAAAAAAAGAAAAGAAAAAAACTAGCTGCAACGTCCTGGGTCGCTCGTTTTACAACTTTTTCCTGAGGGACAGGTAATCAACTTATAGAATACGTTATTAGTGTCTACGCCGCTCGTACCACATATTTTCTCACGTACTTTTGAACTATAACACTCATCTGTACCAGTTGCATAAACAGTACCGTCAGGATATGTTACTGTTACCGTTTCTTTCGTAGTCACATTTTCTCCATCGGGATCATTACAAGTCAATAGAACACATTGTCCTTCTCTACAACTATCACCAAAAGCACATATGCCTCCTAACAGAACTGGATTGGAGCCACTACACTTTGCTTCATTCACTGAATTCATAGCAGAACAAGAATCTGAAATAGATCCAGTTCTTCCATCACTATAAGCATAACTTACTGTACCAAAAGTAGTGAGAGAATCACCATCACTATCACTACAGGAGGCGGCACAGTTAGGGCCACTTACTGGGCTTCCTTGTTGTACATATCCAGTATAACAACTTCCTGTTGTAAAGTAGCTATTAGTAGAGGAGACACAAAGGATGCTTCCACACGCGGCACATTGAGCGTTGGTGTTTGGCGTACTTGGTGTTGTAAACTCGGTACATTGTGTTAAACCAGACAATCCAATTGACATAGGACATTCAGTTCTTTTTATTTCGGTCCAAGCTCCGCTACTGCAAGTATAATTTATTGCCGTATTACCTTCACATGCTCCCTTTAACTCTGTTCCTGTACAAGTCGGTGTTGCTACACACCTCGTAGTATTTAACATACAAGGAGTAGGCGATGAACTATCGAAACAAGCAACGCTTCCCGTTGTTCCAGCTGGACAGAAACTTCCTTCTACTGGCATCATTGTACCATCGCACTGTTCAGTTCCTTCGATGATATTGTTTCCACAAACAGCAGGGGGAGCGACACAATTACCTGTAGCATCACAAGATTGTCCGCTTGGACAACCAGTAGCTGGAACAGCAATATTGCCAGGACAGCTTACTCCAGCAGTACAAGAAGTGGCAGCAATTGGAGTACAAGGAGTTACACAAGCACCTGTCGCATAATTTGGGCAGGTAGTTCCAGTTGGACATGGTTTAGTATAAACATTAAATTCATTTCTTCTGCTGGTAGCATTCCAAATACATTTATATTCTCCTAATTTGCCTGCCGCAGTTCCACTAATATAACAAAAATCACTTTTAGTTTCTAGTTTATTGTTTATATAATTGTATCCTGTTACTGTTCCTTTGAGTAAGAGGTTTTCTCCACCATCACTATCTGTACAAGTTGTACTCACCGCCTGTCCCGCTAACGCTCCATTATCTTCAACTTCTGTTCCATCGCTGACGTCTGCAGTTTTTACACAACCTGCAATCAGAAACAAACTTATTACTTACAAAATACTTAAAATTAATTTTTTCATCGTTTACACCTTTTTTTATTTTTTACTAAAAATATATCTATCTGTAAAAGAAAAGATTATTTGATATTTAAATCTTGCCCCCCCGAAGTAGTGAAAGCTAGTGATCATTCTATTTATTGGTGTTTTTTGCTGATTCGTTTAAGAAAAATTTATAAGAGCTAACTACTTCTTTTTCTATAATATGAGAATAGAAATAGAAAACTGGTGGAAACAGGCTCAACGTGACTTAGTCAGCGCTAAAAATAGTTTAAACAGTAAAGATTATTATATTTGTGCTTTCTTGTGTCAGCAGGCAGTGGAAAAAGGGTTAAAAGCACGTTTAATGTTAAGCACCAAAGAAAGAATTTTTATAACTCATTCTCTCGTAGAATTAGGTAAAAGAGCTAAGGTTTCTGAAAATTTAATAGAAGATTTGCGTCGGTTAGCTCCAGAATATACTATCTCTCGTTATCCTGACGTTACAGAAACATTACCTTACGAAAATTATAGTTTAGAGATTGCTCAAGATAGATTAAAACGCGCAGAGAGGATTTTTCAATGGTTAAATACACTAATGAAAAACTAAAGAAAGATCTTTCTCGATTTATTAGAAAAGTTCAGCAGAACTATATATTAAAAGAGGCTTTGCTTTTTGGTTCACGTGCTCGGGGTGATAACTTTCTAGATTCTGATGTTGATATACTATTAGTTTCTGATAATTTTAAAGGTAAACTAATGACTGAAAGAATGAGCGACATTTTAACCTACTGGACTGCACCAATTGATTTGGAGCCTTTATGTTATACTGCTGAGGAATTTAATAGGAAAAAGAAACAGTTTGGTATTGTCCAGCAAGCAGTAAAAGAAGGAGTTAGCGTAAATAGTTAAGTAGCCAAGAAAATACAACGCGCCAGAATATTCAAATCTCAATGCCGGTTTTAAATGCTTCTTGTACCACGCCCCATTTTTTATTCTTTCGTTCTTTAATCTCCTCTGGCGTGTAACATAAGATATCTGCTGGAAAGTCTAGATCCCATTCTTTGTATAACCATAAAGGTCTTTGGACGTAACGTTTTTTAATAAAGCCTGTTGAAACTACAAGCAGGTCTATATCACTATATTTGTGTGGTTTCCCGTTAACCATGCTCCCAAAAAAAATCATTTTATCTACTTTAATCTTTTTTGAAATTTTTTTTTTATAAGCTTTAAGGCTTTTTATTATTGCTTTATTATCCATTCTAATATCTCCTCTACAAATTTTAAAAATGTAGTGCAATCATTCTTAGTGAACATCTTATCAGAATAACCAGGCGCATCAGG
>JACPCC010000037.1 GCA_016179995.1 Candidatus Woesearchaeota archaeon
GGCAATGTGTTCACAGTGATGGAAGCAAAAATGTTTATGCTTGGCGAACAGGAAGCTGACAAAAATTACCGGAACAAATGGCCCGCATTCGTTGGATTTATTGTGGGCGCTGCTTCACCCGTTGCACTTGCGAATGCTGTTGCTTTGTCTCCAATTCCTGCCGCAGTTGCTCCATTGCATACGCTTATTCCTTATATACATGTAAATGCCAAAGCCATTCAGAATAAAAATTATTTGCAATACGATACGTATATTATGGGTTATGAAAAAGTGGCGCGTAAAAAAAATTTTATTCATTCACTTATTGGCGCAGGAATTGGATTAGCTGTCGGATTTGGCACATGGGCAATACTTAAGTAAAAATTGAAAAGTGAAAATTAAAAAGTGGATTGACTTTCTGCTCTACTCCAATATTTTTATTTCCATCTGTGCTGCCGCGATAACTGCTGAAACCTATTTACTTGTTCATTCTGAAATTAATTGGTTTTATCTCTCGTTTGTTTTTTTCTCTACCGTTTTGCTGTATGACTTTCCGAGTTTATACTTTGATGAGGAGGCATTTTCTGCAAACCAATCTGAACGGCACAGATGGATAGTTGAGAACAAAAGATTACTGATTATTTTCTCCATGATCTCTTTGCTTGCAGTGGCAATAACTATTTTCTCTTTTCCACTTCCATAAAAAGACCTAATACTCTCTTTTATACTAATACTCTCTTTAGAAGTTAATAGGTGATTTTTAATTAAACGGTTTGACATAGCCATAAAAAACTCACTTTCGTTATAAACTTTACTACTAACTAGTAAATGTTGTGGCCAGATTGATATACTTTTGGTTATCCCAAAACTGCTTAACTTTAAGAAATAAACTTTAGGAACTATTCCTCTTAATATTAGGAACTTTAGTACCTACAGATTTAGAATTAAAGTATGAGTTATTCTTCTAATCTAAATGTTTTTTACAATTATAAACCTGAATTTTATAGTTTTTCTTCTCATAAATTCCTAAAATGGTGATACTCATTTTCTGTATATTTTCCATTGAGTTTATATCTTTGGGTATTTTATTTGTAATAATAGTAATGTATAAATTAATGTTTAAATATTAATAACAGAACATTAAGTTTAATTTATACAAGAAGTGTTCCGAAACCTATTTTAACTTAAACAATATTATCGTTCTATGCAAATCAGCTTCTTCGAAGAGTTTCCCACTAAAAAGAGTTTAGATAAATTAAAACTAATTAATTGGCCGACTAAATTGTATCTGGCTGCTAAGAGTTTAGAGGAGTTTGAACGTCTCAAATTGAGTTTAATTAAGAATTATAATAGTGATAAAAAGAATAAAAGTAACAAGATTAATAAAAATCGTTCCATAAATAATAATCTCAAAGAAGTAATCTATTGGCCCATCTTGAGTAAAAAAGAAGGATATTGGATTTCTCCATTTTCGCAACGTAAAGCCTTGAAAAGAATTTTTGCAGAGTTGAAAGGTTCAAGGGTTTCTGCGATGTTAGATTTAGAACTGCCAACGACTAAAAACACTTGGCTTTATTTGACACAAGCTTTTAACTTTTTGAGAAACAAAGCTTTGATTAAGAGATTTATTGAAGAACACAAAGGACAAGTGTATTTAGCAGAATATTATCCAGAAGGCATAATTAAAGAAAAATTAATGGAGTTTGTGGGAATACATTATCGTAGGAGTAAAGTGAAGATAATTAAGATGCTGTATCATTCGCTACATAATTATAATGAGTCTTTTATCGTTAAAGAATTACAACGAGGTAAAAAAGAATTTGGCAATAATTTTCTCGTTGCTTATGGAACAATTGCTCGAGGAGTTGATGGAAGTGAACCAATCTTAAGTGTAAAACAATTAGAAAAAGATTTAAAAATAGCCCGCAATATGGATGTTAAAGAAGCAGTTATCTTTCGTTTGGGTGGTTTAAACAAAGAGTATTTATCAAAAATAGAGGTTTCAAACAAACCGTTGGAAAATAACAATAACTACTAAAGAGTGCTAAATTGACCAAAAGGTTTATATAGTATTCAAAATTTAAGCACTTTATCATAATCATTAAAGGGTGTTCTGGTGTTATAGTGAGAGCAAACTATTGAACTCGATAGCTTTCTCGAACTTAGAGGAGATGGTGCAAAAAACAATAAGATAGTAAACCGGGAGGAACACCAACAATGATAATTCAAAAAGATTTTTTAAACAGATTAAAGGACTTCGGTCTAAATTCTTACGAGAGTAAGCTATGGGTAGCTTTACTGTCAAGAGGAGTGTCTACAGCCGGTGAATTATCTGATATTTCTAATGTTCCTAGAAGTAGAACTTACGATGTTCTTGAATCCTTAGAGAAAAAGGGTTTCATTGTTGTTAAAGTTGGCAAACCTATTAAATATTTAGCGGTCAATCCTTTTGAAGTTGTAGAAAGAGTAAAGAAAAAAGTTGTAGAAGACGCTGAAGAAAAGAACCAGCTTCTTTCTCAATTGAAAGGCAGTGATATCTTGGACCAGCTAAATACTCTTCACACCGAAGGTATCAAAATGGTTGATCCAACTGATAAGTCAGGCGCTTTCCGCGGACAAGATAAAGTTCATGAACATTTACATTATCTGATTAAAAATGCTAAAAAAAGCATCGTCATGATGACTTCTAAAGGCGGAGCAGAGAGAAAGTTTGAAGCTTTCGCTGCTGCTTTGAAAAAAGCCGCTAAAAGCGGAGTTGACGTTAAAATCGTAGTTCCGCAAAGCACTCCTAAAGATTTGGTAGAACAATACGCTTCTTTTGCTAAGATTAAATCTCAGAAAGAGAACAGTGCTCGTTTCTGTTTAGTTGACAACAAAGAATTACTTTTGTTCTTAACCGATGATGAGAAAGTCCATAAGAGTTACGATTGTGCTGTCTGGATAGACGCACCTCACTTTGCAGGTTACTTTGGTTCAATCTTCGAGAAAGAATGGAAGAGTATGTAATTTTTTGATTTATTTTAATTAATTTTTATTATCATTTTAAAAACGAAATAGTTATAACTGCTCTTGACAAAACTACTCCGGAAAGTGTTAGACGAGTAACTGACTCCATAGGAGATAGAAGATATGATATTGAACATAGTTTTGGCGATGCTGCAGATGAACCCAGAGATTATTGTGTGGGCGTAGTAATAGGGAAGACCGGTTATGGTTTATCAAAAGTGATTGAAACAGAATTAATAGGAATAGAAAAAGCACTTGAAAAAGTTAAAGAAGATATTCCTGAGGCTAGTATTTTAGCATTTTCACATTGGATTTGAGATTAAATACTAAAAAACATAAATAACAATCCAGATAGTTATGTTTTTTATACACAAAGTGAAGCAATGACTTCACTGGTGCACAAATGAGGTAGTTTCCTCATTTTGTGCTTAGTAACAAAGATTAATCAGAATTAAACTTATGTTTGTTTCTAAATACCTGAATTTCTATCCGCGACTAGAAACATTTATATAGTATGCCCATTTTCACATACTATGCAAAAAGAAACATATGCGCTAATTGCCCCGAATCCTTTCAATGCGGGATCTCCTGTAGACCCTAATGATTTTGTAGGAAGAGTACAAGAATTGGAAACATTTAAGCAAAGATTAAGACAGACTGAGGAAGGATCACTAGCTAGTATGGCGGTGGCTGGTGGATATGGAATTGGAAAAACTTCATTTTTACATAAATGTCGGGCCATTGTAGAAGAAAATAATGCCCTCTCCATTTATTTCTCTTTAAACGAAATGGATAATTTGAATAGAGAAACTTTATCAAAGATGCTTATAGAAAGATTACAAGAAAAAGTAAGAGAAGAGATAATACTACAACGAATTTCAGCAAAAGTTTTGGAAACGCTTAAAAAAATAAAGATTAAAATAAATTCACCCGATAATGGTCCATCTTTAGAAGTTGGATTAGATAATAACACTACTTCTTTTCCAAATTTACATTCGGCTTTATTAGTTGTTTGGAGAACATTACAAGATCAT
>JACPCC010000038.1 GCA_016179995.1 Candidatus Woesearchaeota archaeon
TGTAAATTTTTTACTTCCTGTCGTAAAGTATGAAAAGTAGATACTTTTTCTTCCTGTATCTTGCGGAATTTTTCATATCCTTGCATAAAAATTATAACTTCTCTTAAACATTCCAAAAGTTCTTTGCGTAACGACTTGGGGTCAGAAAGCTGGACCATATACTCGGGCTCTTTCTGATGAACTACTTTACTGGCAACTGGTTTTACAATTCTTTTAGGAGTGTTTAATTTCATCTTTATTCCTTTTTAGTTTAATAATTTATTAGTTTATTCCAGTTTTTGTACTAACTAAATTAATAATGTTCCGGCTCATTAAAAGCTTGGTCGATAAACTCTACTTTCTTTTCAACCTCGGCTAAAGTATTCTGCCACACTTCTAATTGATGGTCCTCTTCATTCTTTAATTCATTAATCTTTAGAAGCGTCTCTTTAGCATCTTCTAATTTCTTCTTTACAGTTTTCATAAGATTTAATACTTCATGATAATCTTCAACTTTGACAAAGACTGGCATTTTTTCCATTTTTGACTCACCTGATTTTAATTTTTTATAACTATTTCAGTTTACCTAAAGACTCTTATGACTCTCTCTCTCTTTTACTCTATCTTTTTTACTACCCTCTTTATTCCCCAGACGATTTGAAAATGGATTTATCAACTTGCAATAATCTATCGTGTATTCCTCTAATCGATCTTTTTAGTTTGGTAAAATCCGTTTCTTCATTGTAGCGCGAGTTTTGTAACTCTTCATTAGCCTGTTCTAAACATTCAATACTTTTCTTCAAGCCTTCAACTTCCCCCAATAATCTTTTGTACACCTCTATTTTAACATAAAGGGGTTTTTCATTCTCGGAAGCAGAATCTAAAGACGGCAGGGAACTGCCAACAATAGCCGGACTTTTAGGTAAAGACATTTTACTTTTAGGTAAGACTGGTTCTGGCAAGTGTTCTTCGAATATATCTCGCACAGGTTTGCGCACGGCAGGTATGTCAGGAAAGGCTTCTCCAATGCCCGCAGCTTGTTTTAATTTTTCAGGTTCAATGACTTTATCACTAGAAATGACCGAAGGAAACTTAAACTCTCCTTCTTCCAAGGCCTCTCCTCGTGGAAAAGGCACTTTAGGAACTTTCTTTTTTGTACCGAATAACCAGCCCATAGTGAGGACAAAGTACAATGGCGTTTAAAAACTTTGTTTAGTATTATATAATAGTGAAAGAGCGAAAAGCTTATTTAACACTATTTTTCTCATAACAGTATGACCCAATCTTCTGTTTTCAAAAAGAAAATCTTTGTTCTTTTGCTATCTTTGCTATTTTTTTCTTCTTTAAATTATGCTTTTTCCTCATCCTCTATTCAATCAACAGATTCTATTCCATCAACTTCCTCTATCTTATCCGCTTCTTTAGTTTCGGCATCCCTAAAAATAAACGAAGTCATGTACGCACCGTCAACTTATCTTGGAACAGACAATGAATGGGTTGAAATTTATAATGAAGGTAATCAATCAATTAATCTTTCTTCCTGTTTTCTCGACGGCAAAAACTTTTCTCAAGCCCGGCTAAATCCTCAAGAATATTTAGTTCTGGCTAAAAATTCCGATGATTTTCAAAAATATTACTCTGTTTCGTTTATACCTCTTTCAAGCATAAGTCTAAAAAATGATGCCGATAGTGTAAACTTATCTTGTTCTATAAATTCTTACATCAATTCTTCTACAAATTCTTCTACAAATTCTTCCACTATATTGATTGATATTTTCTCTTATGATAAAAGTCTAGGTGCTTATCGCAACAATTTCTCTTTAGAAAGAAGAAAAGAAAATACTTGGGATGAGAGTTTATTGGAACTGGGCACTCCTGGTCGAGAAAACGGTATTTTTAATTTCTCTTCTGACTATTCTGGAATTATTATTAATGAAATATTTCCCGCTCCTTTTGGCGACGATGACGCTCTAAAACCACTCGGCGAATGGGTGGAACTTTATAATTCCGGAAGCGATGCTGTTGATATCGACGGTCTCATCTTGCGCGATGATAAAGACGAAGACGAGTTGTACATTGCCAACAACAAAATTCTCAATGAGGACTTTGTACTCTACCCCGGAGAATTCATTATAATCTATCGTGATGGTGATACTGATTTTGCTCTCAATAATGATGGATATGAACGAATACGTCTTTTCAACCGCAAATGGCTGGACGGAAAAGTAGAAGAAAGTCTCTTGCAGGAAGTATCTTATACTGGCTCCACCAGTGGAATGTCTTGGGGTAATGTCTTAGGCAATTTTTATCTTACTCCACCAACTCCGGACAAGAAAAATGAGTTAGTGAGCGATTGTGATTGGCTTTTGCTTTTAGATATCAATAATTCAATCTATCACAGTAAAGATTTTGAATTTGAAGTTACTGCTTCTCGTTTTTATGGTTTACCTTTGAATATCAGTGTGCAAGGTTTAATCGAAGATGAATACGGACAGACGGTTAAAGAATATTCGCCTTGGACTTCTAATCTAATTGACGACCAGGAAAGCAAGTCCTATTCACCTAATCTTAAGCCGGGAATCTATCAGGTCAGTTTTTGGTATTCCAATCTTATCTGCAATGACAGCGATGACAGCGATAATAAAGTTTCGCGGCTTTTGGCCGTCAATCAGTATTATCGAGTGCATCAAACTGATTTATCTATCGAAAAAGTATATCTCGGCTCTGATAATAAAGCTAAATGGGGGCAGCAAGTTTCCGCTAAAATTAATCTTTACAAAGGCAATTCTTCACTTACAGCTTTAGAGATGTGGGCTGAAAAAGATGGCAAGTCAGTAAGTAAAAGAAGTAAATTTAATGCCTATGATGAATATAAAAATTACACTTTCACTTTGCCCTTGCAGTTAGAGCCCAACTGCGCGCATGAGTTGGTGCAAGATGGTCAAGTTAAATTAATCGTTGAGGGATTAGGAAAAAGAGTAGAAGACAGCTTTCTAGTTTCTGGAATAGACGAAGAAATATGTAAGGATTATGAAGATTATATTAAGCAGCAGGAGAAAG
>JACPCC010000039.1 GCA_016179995.1 Candidatus Woesearchaeota archaeon
TTTAACACTTGCACTGTTAAAACACCAACGGAAAATGATTTCTTTACTCAATTAGAAGATATTAAAAACAAATATCCCTATAAAATAATAGTTATCTCCGGTTGTATTGCTCAAACAGAAAAAAAAAGACTGAAAGGCTATGCCTTACTCGGACCAAATCAGATACATCATATTGCTGAAATTGTAGAAGAAGCCATAAATAACAATCTAATAGAAATGCTAGAAACGGGAGAAATGCCCCCTTTAAACCTGCCTAAAATTCGTAAGAATCCAATAATTGAAATTATCCCAATCTCTCGAGGTTGTTTAAGTTGCTGCACCTTCTGCAAAACTAAACAAGCGAGAGGAAATCTACGTTCTTATGCCATAGAAGAAATTGTTGCTTTGGCAGAAAAATCCATTGCCGAAGGAGTAAAAGAAATATGGCTCACTTCGCAAGATAATTTTTGTTATGGTTTTGATTTGCATACAGATTTAAGTGAATTGATTGAAGAACTGCTCAAACTGCCTGGACAATTCAAGATTAGAATTGGCATGGGCAACCCTGAACATCTGCTCAAGTTTAGCACTAAACTATTCCCTCTCTATAAAAATGATAAAATCTTTAAATATATCCATTTGCCAGTGCAATCCGCCAGCAATAAAGTTCTCTGGGAAATGAAACGCGGACATAGCAAAGAAGATTACTTGAAATTGGTCGATGAATTAAAGAAAATATTGCCGGAAGTAACCATCGCTACTGATATTATTGTAGGCTATCCAACGGAAAATGAAGATGATTTCAACGATACCATGAACTTGATAAGAACTACAAATCCAGATGTTGTTAATATTTCACGCTTCTGGCCACGTCAAGGCACGCCAGCTGCAGAACTTCGACCATTACCTCCAGAAATAATGAAAAAAAGAGCCAAGTTAGTCCACGACTTGTTTCAAAATACTTCATTATTGCAGAACGAAAAATGGCGCGAATGGGACGGAGAAATAATTATTGATGAAAAAAGTGAAGTTGAAGGACAATGGCTCGGTCGCAATTATACCTATAAGCAAGTCGTAGTAGAAGGTGATTTTAAATTAGGCGATATTGTTAAAGTTAGAATAGATAGAGCAACAGTGTTTGATTTGAGGGGGGTGGTGGTAAATAGTTAAGAAAATTATTAATTATCACCAATAACAACACCAACCACTTCTCTAACACTACTTTCGATAGATTTATTCGTCTGAATTATTATTGTCCCTTTAGGAATATACAAATCGATCTCTTTTTTTAATTTGGCAATATCTTTGCTCTTGGTTCCTCTTAATTTGTCGTCTCTTCTTTTCATCTCTGCTAAACCTAAATTAAATTGCAAGAATATACTAGAATATTTATTATCTTTAACAAATGTCTTATACTGGTCAATTACTGGTTTATATCTAAATTGACCTTCTATAAAGATTAAATCGTAATGATCAAGCTCTAATAACTTTAAGACCACCATTTTTATCAAGATAACAGAGTTTAAATGAGCTTGTAAGTCTTTTGCTTTATACTTAAACTGCATCTGTTTTCTAAAATCATCTTCACAAACATATGCGCAATCTAAACCGTGTTTATTTTTCAATTCGTGAAGAACTTCTTTAGTAATAGTAGTTTTACCCACAGCAGGTGCACCACGAATAAAAACCAATTTGACCATTATCTTTTCCTTTTTGATCCAATTACTCCTCTATCCAAATTATTCTTCCGTTCTAGTCTCTTCCTTCCCCATCTCTTCTTCCGCCGCTCGTCGTACTTCTTCTTCCGCTGGAAGAGCTTCCAATGGAGATTTATACTTATGCAATAAAGTCCTTATCTGTCCTACGATATAAGCAGTATCGGAAGATAACTCCCCTTTAGCATCAGATTCTTGTGGGTAAGAATAAAGAAACTTATTGATTACAGCTTTCAAAAAATAAACTAAGGGATTGAGATTCCAGCGCGCCTGCCAGTCCGTCATATACCAAGCGTCAAAAAGAATACTAGCCCGACCTTCCTGTAAACTTTTCTTCTGCCCTTCAATATCTTTAACTACATCTTTTATGCCTTCAAAATAAAATTTAATTTTAATAACTAAATGGATATAATTAGTCTTATCTTTAAAAGGCCGCAGTTCAACATATATCTTTCGCCCTTCGGGACTTACTGTCTCTTCACTTTTCTTTTCTTGACGAGTATAGCCGCGTTCTACTAAACATTTATTCACCAAATGAAAAAGCTCATCTATAGAAAATACACCGCTATGCTTAATCTCACGATTATTAATGACTAAAGTTTTTTCGTATTTAGTATCTAACATATTGTCTAAGCCTCTGCTCCCCATTACTAATATTCTAATTTACTAATATTCTAATTAGCTAACTTTGATAATTATATCTGAAACTATGTAAATACCTTTTAACCCGCCCATGTAAATCTTCTACATCGCTTCTAAGCCATGTTTCAAGTTTCTCAAAATGACTGCGGAAAAAGTATTTTTGCGAAACAATCATAATAAACCACATCCAAGGCTTGTCTTTCCACATATGCTTGCGATCTGAAACTACAAAACCATCAAATGTAATCAGAACTGCGCCTTGATTCAAACGGACTGCTTTGCCCTCATGTTCGACTTCCACGTCTTTAATATTGTTCATATTCAAATGGACACGTATAATTAGTTTGTAAAAATCAGTACTGCTTTTATAGGGCTCAAGAATCAGGCGAATCTGCTTGCCTTGTGACGTAACTAACTCCTGATTCATTGTTTCCACCCAATCCCAGCCTTTTTCAAAAAAGAAAGAAGAAACTACATTATAAAGCTCTGCCGAGTTAAAAAGACCTTCGTAACTCAATTTCAGATGATCAACTACCAGTGTTTTTTCCGCCATTATTACCTTTTTTTTCTTAAAGCACAATCTTGATTAATTGGTTTGTTTAAAGTTAAGCTTATTTATACTTACTTTTTAACTCTATTTTTAATCGGTATTTTAGCGATAACTGTAACAAGCCAGATTCAAGG
>JACPCC010000042.1 GCA_016179995.1 Candidatus Woesearchaeota archaeon
TATTCATTAAAATTTTCTTTTCTCTTAATTTATTCTTTACCCCCACCCACTCCCGCCGCATTTGTCCAGTGCCACCAGCCTTTAAAACCCAAAAAGTTCTCGCTTTCAGCCGTTTTAAGAAAGCCACTCCCGCACAAGACAACCTCGGCTACAGTATTTAAACCACCGCTCGTTCTATAAGATTTGTAATCGCAAGATTACACCTCACTTGCTGCATAATTGCAGTGAGCTGAAATAAAAACCGAAAGGAAGAGGTGTATAAAATGAATACACAAAAATATGGAGAAAAAGGAACTACTAGCAACATAAATGAAGTTAGTAGAATGAGTAACATGAGTGAAGTTAGTAGAGTAAATAATGCAGGTGAATTAAATAATAGTCCTGCAAACAGAGCTGGAGCTATAATTAGCAACAGCAGTAAAGAAAAACATGGCAATATGCCGGAAAGAAAGTTTCGTGCTGGAGCTATCTCTGCTACAGTCTGGCTCAATAAAGGTCAAAGTAAAAATGGCTTAGAAACCGAGTACAAAACTATTTCTTTGGAACGCTGCTATACTGATAAGGAAGGCAAATGGCAGAATACTACAACTATGAGAGTAAATGATCTGCCTCGTGCCAGTGTCGCTTTACAAAAAGCTTACGAATACCTTGTTCTGCAAGAGCAAGATTTATTTAAAGCAAACTATTAATAAAGGAGGTAATGAAAAATGGCTAGAGAACATAAAGAATTTAAAGAGAGTTTGGATGTGGAAATGGAAGAGACTATTGGAGAGCAGCCTAAGAAAGATATCAAAGAGGCCAGGCAAATGGAAAAATTAACCCTTTATGATTTACCAGGAGTTGGCGCAGCTACCGCTGAAAAATTAGAAGCCGCCGGCTTCAAAGACTTATTATCTGTTGCCGTAGCTACTATGGGTGAACTTATCGAGGCAGCAGGAGTATCTGAAGCAGTGGCTAGAAAAATGATTAATGCCGCTCGTGATTTACAAAAAATGGGTTTTGAAACGGGCTTAGAAGTATTAGAGCGAAGAGCAACCGTTTTCAGAATAAGCACAGGCAGTAAAAACTTTGACAGCATGATGGAAGGCGGATTTGAAACAGGGGCAATTACCGAATGCTTCGGAGAATATGGCTGTGGTAAAACACAAATCGCCCACGCTTTGGCTGTAAATATCATGAAAGACGATCCAGAAAACCACGTTTTGTTTATTGATACAGAAAACACTTTCCGTCCTGAAAGGATATTGCAATTAGCAAAAGGTATTGGAATAGATGGACAAGAAGCCTTGTCGCGGATTATGATTGCCCGAGCTTACAACTCTGATCATCAGATGCTTTTAGCTGAGAAAGCCGATACTGTGATTACAGAACAAGGTAAGAAAGTTAAGCTGGTGATCGTTGATTCTTTAACCTCACACTTCCGGGCTGAGTTCATTGGTAGGGGTACATTAGCTGAGAGACAGCAAAAACTCAATCGACATATGCATACCCTAGCTAAGTTGGCCAGCTCGCATAACCTTTGTGTCTACTTGACTAATCAAGTAATGGCTAAGCCCGATCAGTTCTTTGGTGATCCAACCCAAGCCATCGGCGGGCATGTAGTAGCTCACGCCTCTACTTTCCGCATCTACCTGCGTAAAGGTAAGAAAGGCACTAGAGTAGCTAAATTAGTTGACGCACCAAACTTAGCTGATGCCGAATGCTGCTTTGAAGTTACAGAAGGCGGATTGAAAGACGTGAACTAAAAGAATTTGGAAAATTGTTTTATTTTTTTATTTGTTTTTTATTTTTTTAAATTTTAAAAATAGTATTTTAGTTTAATTTATATTTTATTTCTTCTTGTACTCATACAACAGATAATTACACGCCCGACAGCTGAGAGAATATTCTTCAGCAGAACTATTTATCTGCTTAATATCCGGCGCGCCAAGAACGATTTGATTGCATTGCTTGCAAAGATAAGCTAAATGCTCTACTGTAAAAGGTTCGATTCTCAGTTTTCGACCATAAACATTAAACTTTTCAGTTCTAGTTAAAGTATTCACTAAACCACACGTAGAAGAAGACAAAAAAGTGTCTTGTAATTCGCCTAAAGTTACAATTTTGCCTTCTAATCCGGGAATTGTTTTCCAATGTTTTTTCTCTGTTTCGACTGAAAACTCTTCTTCTGCCATCCAACTGCCGTTATAGCTTTTATTTAAAAAGGTATTCCAAAATACGTAATACTTCAGCTTCCTGAAGTTAAGCAAAGTCGTCTTGGTCGTGAATTTAGCAAAATCCCAGCTCATTGTTAAAGATGAAATAATATATAAGTTAAAGAGAGGATTTTGTTCCTAACTTGTCTGACGAATAGACTAGCTAAATTAACCATTGACCATGACGACGACTTTGCTTCATATTGCTGAAGTATTACCAAAATACGGCTCTGAAGAAAAAGTTGTACTTTGCACCAGTAATAGACCAAAAATACTATTCAAAAGCCAATTATCGCACTAAAACAGACACCTCGCCAAAACATTTATATATCTCTAGCACAGATAAACCATATCCAAAGTAAGGGATGAAGACTTTAGGAACTATAACTTATGAAATTTACAAGTATTAAAATCAGTTTAAATTTGGTTTCTCAGATATATGCTCAACTTTAATTCTAATTTAAAATTAAGACTAGTAGGAGGTATAACTAAATGAATGAACAAGCTCCTCCAGTAAAAACTGGAGATATTGTAGAAGTAAGTATTGAATCCGTGGGTGGAAAAGGCGATGGTATTGCCCGTGTGCGTGGCTTTGTCTTATTCGTGCCTAACGTTAAAAAAGGTGATTACGTCAAGATTAAAGTAACGAAAGTTCTGCCTAAAATGGGTTTTGCTGAATTTGTAGAAAAGCTAGAAGCTAAACCTAAAGAACAAAAATATGCTACTTTTTCTCGAGAAGAGATTGCTCATGAAGAAAAACAACAGCAGCCACAATATGAAGACTCAGAA
>JACPCC010000043.1 GCA_016179995.1 Candidatus Woesearchaeota archaeon
GGGATTTTTGGATTCGGTGAAAAATAAAAATTGAAGGAAAAAAAAACAAATGATAAAGTACTATCAATCCTCTCTTTCTTTCTTCTTTCTCGGATCATAGCCAAATCCCAGAGGTAAACAAATATAATCTAACTTGCCCTCTTCCAAAATTTCCGAGTGCTCAAAGAAACCTCTTAACTCCTGCATCAATTGAAATCCTTCTTTCTTCTTAATTGAATTTATAGCGATTAAAGCTCTTTGCATTTGTTGATTTGTTATGACTAAACTGCCGCTTCTCTCTCTAGTGTAAAGCCGTAAACTTAAATAAGAAGAAGGACCATATTCATAAAAATGGTTTCTTCGTGAATTTAGACCAAAATTATATTCATAATAATTTCCTTTTTCTTCATAGTCTAATAATAAACAGAGATAATTAGTTTGCGGATTAAATTTTGTCAATAAATTATTTACCCCTTCTTCGAGGGATTGGTCTCTTGAATCTATTTGTGATTTTAAATATAGTTGTGGTCCTGAGCTTGTCCGTCTTTTCGAAAAAGTATGATTTCTAAATACATCAAAAATATACGAATACCACCAATGATGAACATCCAATAAGCCCATTTTAACCTATAAAGTTGTCCGATTATTTAAACATTTAGGCCTTAACCATTTAAGAATAGTTAAAAAAGCTTAATAAATCATTTGAATTATGTTCGTAGAATAGAGTTAATTAGATTAATTATAGCAAATGTGACTAATATTCGAATATTAATTTACACATTTGCTTACAAGAAATTAAGAAACTACTTAATTTCTGTACCAAAAATTGTTCGTCAATTTTTGTGTATTAGTAACTAACTGTGAACTAATGTTCGAAAATATTTCACAGTTACTATAGGTTAATTAAATAAAGGAGAAAGTAATCCATAACAAAAAGTAACATTTAACTACTTAAAATAATTACTTACTATTATCAACCAAATAAGAGAGGCTTTATGCAATTCCGTATCCAAAAAAAAGATAATGAGAACATTCATAAGTATCCGACAGAAGACTTGAAGATAGCTCAGGGCTTTGCCCGCGACTTAAGAGTAGAATTGGGCGATTTCCTTCTCGGTGTTATTCTATTTGGCAGCTCAGCCCGTAAAGAAACAACTATGCATAGTGATATTGACCTTCTTATCGTCGGAGATGATGCTACTTATCAATTAAGTGAAGAATTAATTCAGGGTTATCGCATTATTGTTGAAAATATGATTGCCCGAACTTCTTTAAAATTACACGTTACTTCTATGACTTTTACTTCGTTCTGGGAATATTCCAAAGCTGGCGATCCTGTCGTAGTTAATATCTTACGTGATGGCGTGGCTTTAATCGACTCTGGTTTTTTCGAACCACTGCAGCGCCTGCTTAAATCAGGACGCATCAGACCAAGTGAAGAGAGTATCTGGCGCTATTATGGTCGCTCGCCTATGACACTGCTCAATTCACGCTGGCATTTACTGCAAGCCACTTTAGATTTATATTGGGCCGTTATAGACGCCGCTCATGCTGCTTTGATGCGCAAAGACGTTATTCCACCTACACCAGAACACGTCGCTGAGCTATGTTCAACATCATCTCTTAGAGAAAAAGTACGTCCAAACGATGAACAATTTTTACCATCTTAGTAAAAAGATAACCCACCGCGAGATAAAAGAAATCAAAGGCGAAGAATACGAATTGTACTATAAAGATGCAGATGAATTTGTTCGCAGGATGAAAAAGCTGGTAGAAAAGAAGGTTTAGAAGTTAAGATACATCTTTCTTAAACTACCATTACCCCACAGATTACCAGAATTCATATACCTTCTAAAAAACAAAAAGGTTTAATAATTATAGCTTTTTCTTCTATCATTGATGAAAAATATCGTTCTAAAAGAAGTCTTGAAGAATGCTCTGGCCTATGAAGGTAAGACTAATGCTAAAGCTATTTTAGGCTCCCTTATCAAAACAAATCCTGAACTTAGAAAAGACGTTCCTGCTTTACTAAAATTAATTGAAACCGTAGTCAAAGAAGTCGAATCTCTCAGTCTCGATAAGATTAAAGCTAAGATTAAAGCTGAATTCCCAGAATTATTGGAAGTTAAAAAAGAAGAAGCAGTCTTAGGTCCATTAAAACCACTACCCGAAGCTAAAATGGGTCAAGTTATAACCAGAATTGCTCCTTCTCCTTCTGGACCATTACACATAGGACACGCTTATGGTTTAGCTTTGAATTACGAATATGCTAAAATGTACAAAGGTAAACTCATTCTCAGAATAGAAGATACCAATCCCGAAAATATCTATCCCCCAGCTTACGATTTAATCCAAGAAGATGCTAATTGGTTAACAGACAATGGCGTTTCGGAAGTAATTGTTCAATCGTCTCGCCTAGGAATGTACTATGATTATGCTGAAAAATTGCTCCAGATGAGTAAAGCCTATGTCTGCACTTGCCCAGCCGAAGAATGGACAGAAAAGAAAAATAAAGCTATAGAATGCCCTTGCCGTACACTCGATAAAACAGAAAATCTTTTGCGCTATGCTAAGCTCTTCAACGAATATGCTGAAGGCGAAGCCATAGTACGTTTAAAGACTGATTTACAGGATAAAAACCCCGCCATGCGCGACTTTGGATTGATGCGCATCGTTGAACATGTTCATCCTAAAACTGGAAAAGAACAACGCGTCTGGCCGCTGATGGTCTTCTCTGTAGCTATCGACGACCATGAAACAAAAGTCTCGCACGTTTTAAACGGTAAAGATCATACCGATAATGCCGCTAAAGAAAGAATAATTATGGGGTACTTTGGCTGGAAACCGCCAATATATAAACATTGGGGCAGAATAAATTTTGAAGGCTTTGAACTAAGTACGTCAAAAACCAGACGAGCTATTGAAGAAAACAAATATCACGGCTGGGACGACATAAGACTGCCTTTTATGCAAGCTTTAAAGAAACGCGGTTATCAACCCGCAGCTCTAAGAAAATTCGCCATGGAAATTGGCTTGAGTTTAAACGATAAAACCGTTAGTCAGGAAGAATTCTGGAAAAACATTAACGCTTTTAACAAAGACATATTAGACTCTAAATCTAAGCGCTATTTCTTTGTTGAAGAGCCGCATTTGATAGAGATTAAAAACGCCCCCGCTAAAAACGTAGAAATAGCTTGTCATCCAGAATTTCCAGAACTAGGAAAACGGAAAATTAGTGCTACAAATAAATTTTACATCACTAAAAAAGATGCACAGCAGCTAGACGAAAAACACTTGCATCGTCTTATGGATTATGGCAACTTCCGCCTCAAAGGCAAAAATTTCCATTATGAATCTGAAACTTATGAAGAATATAAAAACGCCCACGACAAAGGCCAAATAATTCATTGGCTTCCAGAAGAAAACAATATAGAAGTAGAAGTACTATTAGATACAGATGTCAAATCTTTAGGTCTAGGAGAGAAAAGCTTAAAAGATTGTAAAGAAGGCGAAATAATACAGTTAGAAAGACGTTTTTTCGCCAGAATTGATAAAAAAGAAAAAGATATAATAAGGTGTTTGTTTTTACATAGATAAATAATTAAATAATATTATTTTAAACAGATTTAGATAGAAAAAATAGGTGTAAATTGGGAAAAATAACTAAAGACACGCCCTTGGCGGAATTGACCTTGCGTCGTTATGAAAAGCCTGCCGTAGGTGATAGAGAATTAGTTAGAAAATTCTGTCTTTCTGTCGGCTTGCTGCAACCCGGTGATTCACGTGATGTGGTTGTTGATGTTTTTCATGTTCTGCTTCATGCACGTAGAGACCGCGAAGAGCTTCATTCTGAAGAAATTAAAAATAAAGTAATGGATATGAGAAAGAAACAAAGCTTGCCCATGTTAGGCATCGCCGCGTCTAATATTAGAAGACAGCTTAAACGACTGAAAGATTTACATTTAATTGAAACTAATGCCAACCTTTATCGTATTACTGAATTTAATAGTATTTCTGAAATCTTTGAAGAGAAAGTAGAGAATTTCATCCTCAAATCAGTTCTTAGCCGAGTTAAAGATTATGTCCAAAGGATAGATGAAGAGTTTAAAGAGAAGAAAGAAGAGTAAAGTTATTTTTGAATGGTTATAGTTTAGAGTTTCTTTTTAGAAAATGTTCTTGTTAAAAGTTTAACATTTGAAAAACAAATCACCACAACAACTTAATAATAAACGGTCCAACTAAATTAAGCAATAATATCAACAAAAAGAAAGCACTTAACTGTTTATACCTTTTCTCGCCTTTTTCCTCGCCTTTTATGCTCTTTAAAGCTACTTGCGCCATCCTGCCACCATCCACTATAGGCAGAGGTAAAAGATTAAACATACCTATACCCACACTTAATAAGAATAACCATTTCCAAAATCCAGCAAACCATTCTACTAAAACATAAGCCAATTTAAACCAGCCAGCATTATACTTCTCTTTAATCTTATACTCATTACGTATTTCTTTGATACCTAAAAAAGGTTTTTCAGGAGTAGTGGGATTTGAAGCAAGAATTA
>JACPCC010000044.1 GCA_016179995.1 Candidatus Woesearchaeota archaeon
ATCTTGGTCATCGTCTGAGTAACAGGGCGGGGTTGGACAGGACTGGTCTGTAGTTACCGTCTTTGGCGCGCAGGCTAAAGTAGATAAGCTTAAGAAAAGGGGTAGTGTTTTTTTGGCAAGAGATCTCAAATAATTGGTGGGTTGGGAACTATCTAATAAGTTTTCTAAACCGCTTTTTTTAATCATTTGTGGTTTTAAATTTTTTATTCGTATAAATAGATTTCTCTAGACAAGGATATAATTCGGTGTTAAAGATTTATTATTAATCAATATCTACAATCTCAACCACAAAATCTTATAAATCATGGTTTTACTGAGCTCAATATGCAATTAGATCTAGTTATTTTTGATTTGGACGGGACGATTGTACGTTATGACGGATTATTTCAATCTAGTTGGATGGGTTTAGGACAGGCTTTAGGATTGGAAAAAGAATGGAAAGAGCTGACGGACTATTATTTACCTCGTAAAGAGATATATTCGGAATGGTTTACTAAGCAAGTGGCAACTCTAAGAGGTTTAGAAGTCCAACCGGCTTTAGATAAAATTTTGCCTCCGCCTTATGCTCTGGGATTTATGCAATTTAATGATTATCTTCAAGAGAGAGGTATTCGACGAGGTATTGTTAGCAGCGGTTTGAGTCTGGTGGCAGATTACGTCAAAGGACAAGCCGGTATGGAAGTGGCTTTAGCTAGTGAACTGGAAATTGAAGAAGGATTTTTTACAGGGTATGGTCTTGAGCATGTACATTTACACGAAAAAGGACGAGTAGTGAGCGAAGTAATAGCACGGTTAGGAGTAAATCCTTGTCGCGTTGCTTACTTTGGAGATTCCGAACACGATGTTCCTGCTTGGAACGCAGTGAGCTGGCCGTTTGGAATAAATTTGAATAAAGAGTCATTGAAAGATGAAGTGGCAGAACATTTCGTTGATTTTGAAGAGGCTTTAGTTTTCTTTAGGCGGCAGTTAGTTTGAAGTTTAATATTCATCTCTTACTAAATTGGTTTGTTAAGGCTAGCCGTTCGCTTAGTGCTTTTACTAATAGTTTTTAGCTGGACAAAGTTTTTGATATGGATTAAAAGCACCAATCAATCCATCTTACGAATGGCTATTCTTCGCTCACCTATTGGCTAAGCCATAACTAACAAAACAAATAGTACTATTCTTTAGAAAGGCTTAAAAAGTAAGTTTTTTTCTAAGAGTGAATGATAGACAAGATACATGAAAAAATAGTCTTTCGCACCATTATTGAAGTCTTAGGCAAACCTCAAGAGCATGTCGAAGCGACAATGAAAGATTATGTGGACAAACTAAAAGCTGATAAGCACTACAAAATCTTGAAAGAAGAGTTTGCCGAGATTAAAAAACAGGAGAAAGAAGAACTCTGGGCTACATTTACGGAGTTAGAAATAGAAATTAAAGATGTAGGAAAATTGTTAAACTTTTGTTTTGATTATATGCCTTCAATGTTGGAAGTGATTGAACCTGCGCAATTGACTTTAAGCGATGGGGACATTTCTATGTTTTTGAATGATTTACAAGCCAAGCTTCACGGTATTGATATGGTAGCTAAGCAAGTGAAAGCAGAAAGTGATATTGTCCAAAAGAATATGGGGCATTTACTAAAAAATTATATTACTGTCTTGTTATCTAAAGAAGGACGTACTTCAGAAGAACTTGCTCATTTAACAGGAGTAGAAAAGAGTACGCTGGAAGATTTCCTCGACCATTTAATTGATAAAGAAGTGGTTAATTTACAAAAAGGTGTATATTCCTTAAAGAAAGAGTTGCCTAAAAACTAAAAAACTAGAGTGCTAGGATACTAAAAGATAGAAAGATATTATCTATTGAAATGGAATCTAAAACTAAAAGAGTGGAAGCGGTACTGTTTGCTGCCGGTAAAGAAGTCAGCAAAGAAAGAATTTCTAGTCTTTGTTCTCTGCCTTTAGAAGAAGTTGAACCTATAGTGGCTGCTCTTATTGAAGAGTATGCGCAAAGGGATCATTCTTTACAAATAATTAAAAAAGAGCTTGGCTGGAAATTAACTGTACGTGATGAATACGTTCCTTTAGTCAGCAGTATTGTTCATTCTACGGAATTAGATCGTCCCTTAATGGAAACTTTAGCTATTATTGCCTGGAAATATCCCATCGTGCAATCAGATGTGGTTAAATTACGCGGCGCTGGAGCTTACGAACATATGCGTCTTTTAGAAGAACAAGGTTTTATCGCTAAAGAAAAAAGCGGGCGGACGTTTAAAGTGAAATTGACACCTAAATTTTTTGAGTACTTTGATCTGCCGAGCGCTGAAGCAAAGCAGGCTTTCTTGAATCAAGTGCCTGCTGAAGTGTTAGTTGAAGCTGAGAGAGTGGAGAAAGAAATAGAAGAAACGGTTAAAGCTGAAGAAGCATTAGAAGAGCATAAACAAGCAGAGAAAGAGATTCGAGAAGCTATGGCTGATACTAAGAATTAGTTAGTTTGATAGAGTGTTTTTGGCTGATTTCTTTTTAATCAATATTTTATCTATTTTAGTTGATTTTTAATTCTCCATTCTACCGCAAGCTTTTTAAACTAGCTCTTCTTTAAAGCCGGATATTACCATGGGGGTATGGCTCGTTTCAGCTAATAGCTAGCGGGCTCGTAGATAGTATTTTAGGAGGTAGAAGAACATGAAAGGACTGCCATATCAGTTATGGAGTGACGACGACTTCGATGACGACGATAATGACGATGACGACGACACAGATGATGAGTAAATGGGTCTATTTTTTATTTAGTTTTAACGGGATAATTTAGTTTGAGGGATATTCCTCTTCATCTCTTTTTTCTTTTGCTGTTGTAATTGTTGGCTAATTGGTGGTTTGAACCAATATTGTAAAATTCCATAATATGTGCCAAATCTCCCATTTATAAACGTTTAAAAATAAAAACATAAGTCACCCCATTACTCATTTAGATAGAATTACTTATGA
>JACPCC010000115.1 GCA_016179995.1 Candidatus Woesearchaeota archaeon
TCAAAGAAATGAACAAAAGAAAAGTTGGACAACCTTTTCTCTATCCGGAAAGTCTGATTATTTTTCTTGCAGTACTCTATGCAAAAGGCTTTGATTTTCGTTCTTTACAAGGGATTGTTACTGCACTTTCAGAAAGACTTTCTCATTTTCCTATTATCTGTTTTAGTCAAATTAGAAGGCGAATACGTTCTCTTGATAAGAATTTCCTTGCAAAAGGAAATGCATTAATTACCGGCTCTGATGGAACGGGTATGAAAGTGACAAATCGAGGAGAATGGATAAGAGAAAAATGGGCAATAAAAAGAGGGTGATGAAGAATAATGAAAACAATGTTTTAGTGGGTAATGATCAATTAATTAAAAATGATTTGATTAGTAGAACGGGGAAAGTCTCAGAAACAAATAAAAAGGAAAAGCACCTTCCTTTTGCTTAAATTGATTAAATAGTAAATAATGATTAAACTAAAGAAAATAGTAGTAGAAATATAAGGTTTAGAGATAAACAGAATAGTTATAGTTTAAAAAAGGTGATTTACGATGGTAGACCAATCAATTTTTAATGAAGTTATGGAATTAAGGAATCAAGGTTTGACGGATAATGTAGTTATAGCTGAGATGAGTAAACGCGGTTATGTAATGGAAGATATACAAGCCGCACTAGCTCAAGCAGATTCTATGTACGGTTCTTTTGCACAAGATAATTCTGGAATGGCTGGAGGAATGAACGGAAGTATGCCCAGAATGCAGGCACAGGCAGAAAGACAGGTTAAAAGTTCTGTCGGCGATGATAATATCTATGATAGAATCGAAGAAATTACGGAGAATATGATTGATGAGAAATGGGATGAATTAATTGCTGAAGTAAAGAAAATTATTCAATGGAAAGAAAAAGTTGAAGAAAAGCAGAATAAGCTTGTTAGTGATGTAGATAAAATGAAAGAAGATTTCAAGACCTTGCATGGCGGAGTTTTAGGCAAGTTAGAAGAATATGATGAACGTATGCAGGATGTTGGAACGGAATTAAAAGCAGTAGGTAGAGTCTTTAAAGATGTGGTGCCTGAATTTGTCGAGAATGTTAAAGAATTAAGAAGTTTGAAAGAGGAGTGGAAGAGGGAAAGGTAAATAATTTTAGTTATATTTTTACTTTGAGTTTAGAAAGTGCAATAATATTTGCTGAAACTGCCTAATAATTATCATCTAAATCACGCAGTTGTTTCTCGTGTTGCTCACGATAGACGTCGTAGTGATCTTTACAGACTAAGCGTCCGCCCCATTTCTTTCCTGCCGGCCTAACACAACCTGCTTCTTCACATTCTTCAGTATCAGATATCATAGTGCTTAATTAGAGGGTTTATTTAAAGATTTTATGGTTGAATTTTGAAAAAATGAGGAAAAATGGGTTCGAAAGAGATTATATAAAAATCATAAACCTAACTACTCAACAAAGCTATGGCAAACACAGCTATAGTAAAGATGATAGCCATGCCTAGAATTTTAGTATTTTTCATAATACCCCAAATGTTAGACTGAAAATCGGCGCTGGTAGTACTGCCATCTGGCGCTTCTAAAGTGTCAACTGCAGCTGTTCCGGTTCCAGCTTCCAAAGCATCTTGACCGAAAACACTACCTACAGCAGCAGCAAAGATAGCTAAACATACACCGATGATGGTCCAATAAACAGATTTGTCTTTAACTGCTGCAATTAAAGTTTCATCTTTCATGCCAAACATTTTGAAGAGGAATATCATTAAAATAAAGAATATAACTGCAACGGCAAACCATGGTATCATATTATTAATTATTTTAATGGCTTTGTCAGAAAGCAGAATTACTAAAGCTACAACTATAGCTACCAAAGCATTAATATGAGGAGCTTCACCAATAACTTTAGTTTTGGATAAAAGAGCATAAACTATAGCAAATACTAATAATACTGGAAAAATGACACTAAAGTAACTTAGCAACCCTACATCCAATACTGTAGCCATAGTATAATTTACCTCTTTTTTAACCTTAAACTAACTCGAAATACTTTGAACTTTACTTTTTTAAGTTAACTTTTTTTAGAGTTATATCAAATTATTCTTACTTCTTTTCGAAGAGCTTACCTAAGCCTTCCATTAAACCACTACCCATGGTTTTCTGATTAGGTTCTTTAACGATAAAGTAAACAATTAATCCGAAAACCAAAACTATAATCATCAGTTCTGTTGTTTCTGGTGTCCACCAAGAGAAGATATCCCAAGGACCATTCCAAAACTTTAAAGCTGCACCAAAGATATAAGTTACAAAGACAATAGCTAAAATGGCGATAAAAGGAGCTGCACCTTTGGCAAAATCGGCTCCAAAGATACCCATTAAGATCAAAAGCATAACCGCAGCTACGGCGACTAAAGAGATACTAGGCAATGTTTCATTAAGAATCTGCACTGGATCATAACCTAAATTACTAACATAGAATCCAGTGACATGGGGCACGACAAACAATAAGCCTAAGACTAAAGCGATAACCACATTAAAGTTCTTCTTATCTCCCAGTATTTTGGTTTTTTGCAGTACAGCAAAAACGATAGTAAAGACCAAGATAAAAGGCAGGATAAAATCCAAAAAGCCGAAATTTTCCAATATTTCACCCATGCGAGCAAATGTATAACTAACCATCTTAATAACCTCCAATAAAGTTAAGTTTTATTGTTTTTTTATTTTGTTTTTTTAGTAATCTGTATTAGTTGTTGTTTTAGTTGTTGTTTTTAATTTATCCTTATAATTATTATTGCTATATAGACTATTTTTTCTGATTATTCCTTTTCTGATTATTCCTTTTCTGATTATTCCTTTTCTGATTATTCCTTTTCTGATTATTCCTTTTCTGATTATTCCTTTTCTGAT
>JACPCC010000024.1 GCA_016179995.1 Candidatus Woesearchaeota archaeon
AAAATTCGTGAGGTTTTAAACCTGACTTGAAATTGCTTCTAATAAAACCACGAGCTTTGGGACTGAGATCTTTTGCTTTAAAATAAGGCAAGGTGCGTCCTTTATATCCATGCTCAATACGTTTGCCACGCAAGGCTTGCTGACCAACGATAGCAGCCATCTGGGCAATGTTAAGTGAGTTTCCTCGCGCACCACTTCGAGCCATGACTAAAGCAGAACTGTTGCTGGATTGTTTGATAGCAATATCCCCGCTTTTGTTACGGGCTTTGTTAAGTACTTCCATGATACGCAGCTCTAAAGTTTCTTTGACACTGCGTCCTGGCAATGGTTCGAGCTTGCCAGATTTATATTGTTCAATTAGAGCAAGAGCATCTTCTTCTGCTTTATCAATAGTATTGGTAATTTCTTGAGAAGTTTCTTCCTGCAAATCCATATCTGCTAGACCAATAGAAAATCCTCGACGTGAAAGAACAGTAGTTCCTAAACGAGTTATTTTTCCTAAAAGATCAGAAGTAACTGAAGGGCCATATTTTTCATAAACATTTCTTAATAATAATCCGCTTTCATGACCTAAGTTGGATTTATCCATCAAACCTGTTTTTAATTGACCGCCAACAATCTTAACTTCATTTCCCCCTTTATCTTTTCCAAGGAAATTGAAATCTTTAGGCAGTAAAACGGAGAAAACTTCTTTACCATCTATTTTTTCTTTGTGAGGCAAAGCAGAAAAATCATCAATGCCGGCAGCATACAGCAAGTCAACTGCTTCTTCTCGATTTAAGACTAGGTCTTTAGTCAAAATGTAATTTCCAGTAATAGCATCTTGAATTCCACCTACAACACTTAAACCATAACCGGGGCTGATTAATTGTGTTTCTACCAACATTAAGATACGAGCTTCAGCGCGAGCTTCTTCAGTCTGAGGAATATGCAAGTTCATCTCATCTCCATCAAAGTCGGCGTTATAAGGATGACAAACCACAGGGTTTAGACGGAAAGTTCTTCCAGGAAGGACTTTTACTTGATGGCACATCATACTCATTCTGTGCAGTGAAGGCTGTCTGTTAAATAAAGAGATGTCGCCGTCTATTAAATGACGTTCTACAATACTGCCCACTACTAGCTCATCAATAATTTCTTGTTTAGTTTCTTCAGTGATGGTTTTTCTTTTTCCATCCGCTTTAATAACATAATTAGCGCCCGGATACTTTTTAGGACCATTCTCTACATACTTTTTAAGATAAGCCAGATTCCATTCTGTCACTTTTTCTGGAATGGTTAAGTACATGGCCATACTTTGAGGTATACCTACTTCATTTAATTTGATCAAAGGATCAGGACTGATAACCGTACGCGCGGAGAAGTCTGTTCTCTTACCGGCTAAATTGTGCCTAATACGACCTTCTTTACTTTTAATTCTTTCAGTTAAAGTCTTTAAAGGCTGTCCGCCCCTATGACGAGCAGGAGGTAATTGAGGTACTTCGTTGTCAAAGAAGGTAGTAATGTGATATTGCAGTAAATCCCACAAATCTTCAATGATAACTTCAGGAGCACCGGCGTTGATGTTTTCAAATAAACGTTGATTTATTCTGACGATATCTCCTAATTTATGAGTTAAATCGTCTTCACTGCGCTCTCCGCTTTCTAAAGTAATACTCGGACGCATAGTTACGGGAGGAATTGCTATAACGGTAAGAATCATCCATTCCGGTCTTAATCCCGATTTGGTATTTAAGCCGAATAACTCTAAATCTTCAGAAGAGATTTTTTCTAGTCTAGCGCGAATTTCAATTGGAGTTAATCTAATTTCATTTTCATAAAAGTTATAAGGCTTTTCTAGACGTATTTTTTCTAATTTTTTAGTACAGTGCGGACATTTGTCTTTAACTTTATGTTTAGTGACTATTTCTTTTACTTTACGACGGCGTAGTTCAAAGCCTTCTTCTGCACCTATTTTTTCCAACAAAGCCGCGTAACGCTTGATAGCTTCTTCTTTAATGAGGATACGATTACAATATTTGCAAGTTGAACGTAAGATGTCAAAGACGTTGCGTACGAATTTGATGTGAATTACCGGTCGGGCTAATTCAATGTAACCAAAGTGCCCCGGACATTCTTTCAATTTACCGCCGCAAGTCTTACAACGCAAACCGGGATCAATAACGCCCAAACCGATGTCCATTAGACCTCCATCAACAGGATAGCCTTCTCGGTCATAAAGTTCGGGAGTGACAATCTTTGCTGCAGCCAAACTGGTTATCTGTTTAGGGGAAAAGATACCGAAAGATAAGTTTTCTATTTTTTTGTGGACCGTAACCATTTTTTTATTACCTATATTCTAATCTAATTCTAATCTAATTCTAATCTTATTTCATTTTAATTTAATACCCATTATTTAGTCGATATTTCTGAAGTAGTTGTTTAATACCTATTTTTTAAATTCAGTTTTGAATAGATTCCCAGACTTCTAAACTCATCCAAGAGTAGCTTGAAAGCATAACTCATTTCAATATAATTAATTTCAATGTCCTCACCACACATGAGACAGTGTTTGCGACCTTTGAAATGATCTTCTATAGCCACTAATCCGCAAGATTCACATATCGGCAAGACAATTTTATCTGAGTCAAACCTTTCTTTAAGCAGGAGGGAAGCTCCGTGAGCGATAAAAGTGTCTTTTTCCATCTCACCTAAACGTAAACCTCCATCTTTAGCCTTACCTTCAGTAGGTTGGCGAGTTAGCAATTGGATAGGTCCACGAGCGCGGGACTGCATTTTATTAGCGACCATATGACGTAATCTTAAATAGTACATGTTTCCGACAAAGATACGAGCCATCATCTTCTTACCAGTCCTTCCTCTTCAGCATCAAATAAAGTGCCATCAACTAAACGACCGGCTAGAGCACCTACTTTTCCGCCTAGGATTTCAGTCAAGTGAGAGATACTCATCCTTGAGGAGATGCCGTGAGGAGTAAAGATTAAATCAGGAATAATGCCTGAAGCGGAAAAAGGCAAGTCTGTTTGAGGAATAGTCATACCAGTTACACCTTTTTGCCCGTGACGGCTAGTAAATTTGTCGCCAATCTCAGGAATACGTTCTTCACGCAGGCGAACTTGCACTAAGCGATTGCCTTCATCATTTTCAGTGATTAAAACAAAATCCGCAATACCATGTTCACCGTGCTTTAAGGAGATTGAACTTTCTCTGCGCGCAGCAGCAGCTAAATTAAATTCTTCTAAACTATTAAGAAATCGAGGCGGGCTGGTTCGTCCAATAACTACGTTTCCTTCATTAATTTTGGCTTCAGGATAAACAATACCATCGCCTTCTAAGTTGGCATATTCTTTTTCACTTCTATAACCTTTAATATCTTTGTCTGGCACGGAAATTTCATCGACTAAACCACCAGAATAACGCAGTTCTTCTGCGCTTACAGGACGGAAATAAGTGCTACGGGCCAAACCCATTTCAATAGAAGATTTATTGAGAATAACTCCATCTTCCATGTTATAACCATCATAACACATAACCGCCACAATCATGTTCTGTCCAGAAGGGTGTTCTGCGTAATGAACTACGTTATGAATTTTTGTTTTAACTAAAGGGAATTGGGGGTAGTGCAAGACGTTAGAGTCCATATCCAAGCGTAGATGATAATTTGTAGCATACAATCCAACAGACTGTTTTTGGTTCTTACTACCAATAATCAAACGCGAAGACTGATTATAATTACCAAAAGGAACAAGAGCGGAAGCCACACCGATTAATGCAGTAGGACTGATTTCTAAATGAGTGTGGTCCACAGTAATATCTTCTTCGCTAAGAGCAACTAAACTATTTTCTTCTTCTGAAGCATCAAGGTACTCAACTACACCCTGGCGTAGTAGGTCTACCCAAGTCAATTCTTTTTGTTTTAATTGTTGAAGATGCCTCTCTGTTAGTAAAGATTTTCCATCTTTAACCATGATTAAAGGTCTACGAGCGCGACCTTCATCAGAAGATATAGTAATAGATTTTGCTTTTTCGTCAAAGTAGATATTAACATCTTCAGATAAACCGCCTTTACGGCGCAAATCTCGAAGTTCTGCGACAAAGGTTACAGCATCGTCGGCAGTTCCGATAAATTTTCCATTGAGATAGACGTCAACCATTTTAGTTTTTGTATTTTAGCGTTTGTTGTTTAGCGTTTGTAGATTATTAGTTTGTATTTTTATTAGTTTGTATTTTTAATCTTCGGAGTTAATTACTAGTGTTAATATTAAGCAGTAGTTTTTAATAGACCTTTCACTTTTTCCATAATCTGCTGTTCATCTACATGTTGAGAGATAGAGCAGAGCATGGCTAAGTTTTTTCTTAAACCGATATTCGTTCCTTCTGGTGTTTCAATAGGACATAAACGTCCAAGATGAGTACAATGCAAAGCACGAGCATCAAAGTTTTCTTGTGAAGTTGAAAGTGGACTGACTACTCTTTGTAAATGCGAGACCATATCCAGGTAGTTAGTACGGCTCATTCTTTGACTAATACCCTGTCTTCCACCAACCCATTCTCCTGTAGCCATAGATGAATATATCCTGGAAGTAAGCAGTTTTTCTCTGATAATAACGCGTATGGAAGGGAGTTTTCCTCTTTTGATAATACGCTGGAAGTTGTATAAGATATCTCCTATTAAAATTTTGAAATTTACGCGGAAAAGGTCGATCATTAGGTCCCCGCTCAAACGGATACGCTTATTCATGTAATGATCTTTGTCATCCCCAGGAACAGTCTTGTTGCTGACATCTATAAATTTTTTAAGCATCTTGCTAAGATTTTTAGCTTTAGAGAGGCGATCTTTTGTTTCCGTACCCATGTTAGGCAAAAAGAATTTGTCCAGGTTCTCTTTCATACGTTCCATTCTGATTTCTTTAGCTTGATTAAAACCAATACGCTTAGCAATATAGTCCATGGCTTCTTCTTGATCTTTAATTTCAACAAACTCAAATAAATTAGGAATTATTTCCTCATATGTCTTTTCTTCAGAAATTGCCCTCATGATTTCTTCATCTTTAGTCAAGCCCAAAGCTTTAAGAACTACTACTATAGGCATGTTTTTTACTCTAGCAAAAGTGATATTATAAATTCCGTCTTTCTTTTTCTCGAATGTGTGAGGTATTTTGTAAGCACCTTGGGTAGCAAAGAATCTTCCGTTAGGACCATCTTTAGAGTTTTCCACCATAAAATTATTTTCAGCTAAGTCTTCAACGTTAACTATTATTTTTTCAATACCATTGATAATAAAATAACCGCCAGGATCTGTGGCATCTTCTCCCCGCTTTATCAAATCTTCACGAGAAAGTCCAGAAAGGTTACAATGTTTACTTTTTAACATAATTGGCATCTTCCCCACTTCAGAGATGAAATTTTCTCTTTGCACATCGTTAACGTAAGTGCTAATCTCTAGATACATCGGCGCAGAATAAGAGATTTTTCTTAAACGAGCTTCCATTGGGTAAATCGGTCTTTTGCTCCCATCAGCTTCAGTTATTTCCGGCTTGCCTACAGAGATACGGCCAAAACGAATTTTAAATTTTTCAATGTTATGAGGAATGATAGTTGGCT
>JACPCC010000025.1 GCA_016179995.1 Candidatus Woesearchaeota archaeon
CATGCGGAGAAAAGCAACGACTTTTCTAGCATCCCAGAATTGCCCGGCAATTCTCAGGACTTTAGTGCATGGTGAGACGGTTTCACGCATTTTTATGATCTTTAAACATATTTTTTTTAATAATAATTGAGGCAACCTTTATTTTTGGATAATAATTATCAACTATACCTACTATCTCTGGCGATGATTTAGTCTGGTCTTTTCTTTGTCTTTTAGATTCTTTACAGGTTTTAGAACAGCAAGTATTCATTTTCTGAACACAGCCATCACATCCGATAAACAATTTATCGCAGTCTAGGTTATGACAGTTATAATATTGATCAGTTTTCTCCTTGCAGAAAGAACAGTAATTTATTTTAGATGAACTTTCTGCAACTAGACGGTCATCAAAGACAAATAAACTGCCTTCCCAATATTCTTTAAATTTATTGGTGTAATTGATGATTCCGCCTTCTACTTGATGAACATCACTAAACCCTTGCTCTTTCAAATAAGCTGAAGCTTTTTCACACCTAACTCCACCCGTACAATACAAGACTAGAGTTTCTTTTTTCTTTTCTTTTAGCACCATATTGGCAACTTGAGCGAATTCTTTAAATTTTTTAATTGGTAGTTTAATTGCTTCATTAAAATGTCCAGCATCATACTCATAATCATTTCGTGCATCTATAATAGTAAATTTTTTTTCTTCTTTATACCATCTATGAAGCTCTTGTGGTGAGAGATGATTGGCTGTATTATTTAAATTAACTTTTTCTCCAAAGACGCAAATCTCCTCTCTTATTTTAACAACTAACTTATGATAAGAATTTATTTTAACTTCTTGTTCACGAAAAGTTAATCCTTCGAATATATCTTGTAATCTTTTTTTAAACTTTTCAATACTTTCTTTAGTTCCTGAAACAGCTCCATTAATTCCTTCTTTTCCAATAAGGATTCTCCCCAGTATACACTCTTTTTTAGCAATATCTAATAATAAAAACTTTAATCCTTCTGGATGATTAATATTAGTATAACGATAAAAAGATATAGTATTGAACATTTTATTTCAAAAAACCAAAAGCTATTTTTAAGTATTTTGTAATTAATTTTTAGCTTTAAATCAAATAAGCAGAAATCTCCAAGATTTCTCTTTGGAGTTCCAGACGCCGCAGCTTCTTTGGATATGGTTGGGGATAGCCACTTTTCAGGATTTTCTTTAATTTAATTATCTGTTGAGTATATCAAAACTATTATATACTTCTGGTCTATCACTTTAACATGGCTTGGGAAACTGCTTTAAGTGTGCAAGAATTCATCTATAATCTCATTACTGCTATTATCATTCTCATAGCTGGATTTGGTTTGGGCTTATTAATTAACAAAGCCCTACTACGTTTACTTAAAGAATTACAGCTCAATCAATTAATCAGCCGCATTTATATCACTATAAATTTAGAACGTTGGCTAAGCACTTTAGCTTCCTACTTTGTTTATTTTGGCAGCATTATTATTTTTCTTAAATATCTTAAAATAGATTTAGCTGCTCTCTATTTAATTTTAGGAGGCTTTATTTTGTTATTACTGCTAACTTTTATCATCTGGTTAAAAGACATTTTGCCAAACTATAGTGGCTGGCTTTTGCTTAAAGAAAAAGGTAATTTAGCTGTAGGCAGCTTCCTGGAAATCGGCGAAATGGGCGGTGTATCTGGAACAATAGAAAAAGCCGGTTGGTTAGAAACAAAAATAAAGACTAAAAAAGGCGACCTTCTGCATATTCCCAATTCTTTATTTTTAAATTCAAAGTTTACGATAAGTAAATATCAATAAAGAAATTACCTCAATAATTTTTCTACTATCCCTGCAAACTTCACTCTTCCTTTCTGCCTTTCTTCAACTCTTCCAGTGCTTTCTCTCTTTTTGATTCCATTGTTTTCTGGATACTTTCTTCCTGTTTCAACAGACTATTAATTCTTAATTGCACAATCTCTTTCTCTTCTACTATACTTTTTTTCAAATCCTCACTAGAAGAAGCAATCATTATTCTACCAACAACTTTGTAAGCCTGCTGTTTTTTTTCTAATTCATTTAAAGCAGAATCTAACTCTACTAATTGTGATTCAAATTGCTGTCTTTGCATAGAAATAGTCTGTAAATTCTGCTGTAACAATTGCAGCTGGGCAACTTCTGTCGAACTCATCTTGCTTTAACCTTATTGACTGTACGACGGTCTTTATAAAGAACTTTTCCACCGCAGTAAGGGCATCTTACTCTAGTTTTGACATACTCATCTTCTACACGTTTTCCGCAATCAAAACAGACATAATACATTTTTTTCACCTAAGGGGAATATGCTTTACCGCTAAATTTTTTGTCGCAATTGCGGCACTGCCAGATACCCGCAGCTAATCTTTTCACGGTAGTTTTGCTACAAAAAGGGCACTTGTGTTTAGCTCTCTGCATAGTTTCTACATGAGCAAATTTTGCTTTATTTCTGCGCCCATAACGTGCGCCAAATCTTTTAGTAGGCATTTTTTTTGATGAACTATTTTTGAGTTGAATGGGGCTGCCCGGATTTTCCAAGCCGGAACAACCAAGTTCAGCAGGCTTTTGAACCGGGGTCCAGCGGTTTCTTGCTTTTTATTACAAAAGGCCCAAACCGCTAATGATAGTTGCCTTCGCGTTAGCGAACCAGGCTACACCACAGCCCCAGACGATTACTTATAAATGTTGTGCTAAAAACAGGCTGATTTAAAAGGTTTGCGGTTGAAACGGCTGTGTGTAAAATTCCATAATATGTGCCAAATCTCCCATTTATAAACGTTTAAAAATAAAAACATAAGTCACCCCATTACTCATTTAGATAGAATTACTTATGA
>JACPCC010000026.1 GCA_016179995.1 Candidatus Woesearchaeota archaeon
TAATCCCTGAAGAAGCAGGAGCAACATGGCAATGCGGATCTAAACTCCAGCCAACCACAACTATATCATCTTCCTGTCTAAATGTTAAATCACCAAAACCAAACCCCGAAAACTGATTTTGCATCAAAGAAAACACATCATCTGTCTCGCGTTCAAAATTTCTTCTTTTCACTCGTCCTAAAGAAACGATATCGCCTTTAATCAAAGCCTTGCCCATTAAGCCTTGTTTGAATAACTGCGGAGAAGCTTTGACAACTACGCCAAGATGGGCCGGAGCAATAGAAATAGATTTTGCGGGTCTAATATTAGCTTTCTTTACCTCGACCAATTCACCGATAGAAGTTCGAGCGTTTCTCCGACTATTTCCATCCATTCTGATGATATTTAAACCAATATCCCCGGGATAAGCTCTATCTACGATAGCTGCGGTTACTCTTTCCCCTTTGATTTCTAGAATATCTCCGGGATTAACATCTATTTGTTTCATGAAGCTGGAGTCCATTTTAACAATGCCTTTATTGACATCGTCTTGTACAGCTTCCATTACTTTCAAACGTAGATTTTTTTCCATTTTATTGATGAAAACAAATACTATTTTTTGATTATTTTTGGATTGTTTTTAGTCTATAGTCTAGATGGTTATAATTAATGAATAGATAGATTTTTATTTATAAAGATTATGCTACTTCTATGCTAAAACCAGATTATAGAGTTAATAATACCATTAATTTGATGAGTTCTATCATTAATGGTTTAGGTGGTAAAAATACGCATCCTTTTTTAACTAGTCTCTCTCCCGAAGAATTCGCTTCCTATCAAAATGTTATACTAATCGTTATTGATGGCATGGGCAAGGATAGTATGGTCAGATTAGGGGAAAATAGTTTCTTTAACAAACATAGATTGCAAGTCTTGCAGTCCGTCTTTCCGCCTACCACTATGGCTGCGGTTTCTACTTTTTTAACTGGTTTAAGCCCGCAAGAGCACGGTTATATCTCTTGGTATATGAAACTAAAAGAATTTGGTAAAGTCTGCGCTTTATTACCTTTTTACGATAGAGATCATAAACATTTGAAAGGGATTAATAAGATTAGAGTACAAAAATCCATTTTTGCTAAAATAAAAGTTGAAGGACACACTATTTTAAAGAAGAATTTAAAGAAATCCCCTTATAACAATCATTGGTTTTCTGGTAAGAATACATTTTGTGGCTATACCAATTTGAAAAGTTTTTCTCGGAAAATTAGACAAGCCGTGACAAGTAATAAAAATAAGAAATATATTTATGCCTATTGGCCGGGATTTGATGATTTCTCGCACGAATATGGAAAAACTAGCAACCATGCGCTGCGGCATTTAAGTGAAGTTGAGAGAGTCATTTTTGATTTAAGTTTGAAGTTGAAAGGCAGCAATACTTTATTTCTTATCACTGCCGACCATGGACAGATTGTAACCAACAAAGAAAGAACTATCGTCTTAGAAGAACATGCTAAATTACAAGAATGTTTATCTGAACGTATGGCAGGCGAGCCGCGAGCTGTATTTTTTGAAGTCAAACCAGAAAAAAGACAGCAATTTGAACATTACCTGAAGCATCGTTTAGGTTATTGCGGTGATTTGTTTAAATCAAAAGAGTTGGCTGATTTAGGTTACTTTGGTTTAGGCAAAGAACATGCTCATTTCAGGGATAGGATTGGAGAATATATATTTTTAATGAAAGAAAATTACGCTTTCCGTGAGTTAAAAATCAGTAAAGAGCATCATCTGCATATAGGCCATCATGGCGGTTTAAGTCAAGAAGAAATGCTGGTGCCGTTGGTTAAGGTGGTGGTTAGGTAAGTATTTTATATATTTTCAGAAAACATTTATATAAATCTGATAATTTTTAGTAAATATTAGGTGTTCTGGTGTGGTGATTATAGTATGACTGGTTCAAAAAAGTATGAGTTATTAGAACATTATAGTGAAGAAGTGGCCAACAGATATCATCAAACAATCAGTGACCTATTTGGTGGAAGATTTGAAATTTACGCTAGTTTGATCGAGACACTTCTTAACAAAACTGAATTTAAACCTTCAGATATTATCCTAGAATTAGCTGCAGGCACAGGCATAGCAACAAAACAGATTTTAAAAAAATCATTTGCAAAATTATATGTTACCGATAATTCTACTTATATGCTTGATAGAGTTAAACATAATCTATTAGGTCCAATCCCCTTAAGACCATCATGGGGGAGATTAGATACAATTGAAGAATCTTATTTTAGAGAAGTTTTTGATTCGAGATTGACTAAAGATAAAGAATTAAAATTTATGGGTGCTGATGCTTATAATTTGAGTAAAAATACAGCACAAATAGAGCCAAACAAAATAATCTTAACTAATGCTTTCAATTCTCTTGAAGATCCAATTAAAGCTTTAAGTGAAATTTATTCTACTTTAACTCCACAAGGAGAATTATTATTTAATTGTAAATTATTTCCATATACGCACACCCTTCGTGATGTTATTAATGATGTAATTATAGAAGAAGATAGAATGTTAGATGAATTAAATGTAGAGCACAATTTTCATCCCGATAATACTGATATTCCCCCTAAATATTCTAAAGAAAAAATCGAAAAGATGCTGCGAGAAGCTGGTTTTACTGTTTGTTGCTCTGAAGAAAAAATTGTTCACTTAGACAAAAACTCAGCTCTACATTATTTAAACTGTTCTAAAAAAAGAATTGAAGAAGCTTTTGATTTAAATAATGGTTCTACTCGCCAACAATTAAAGACAAAAATAGAAAGAATTTTTAATTATAATTACATTAATTCTCCTAATTTCATTAC
>JACPCC010000027.1 GCA_016179995.1 Candidatus Woesearchaeota archaeon
CTATCCCATGACCCCTGCCACGGGGGTGTTGATGCTTCTATCTCAAGAACAAAATAAAACTATCATCAATAAAATTAGTGGAAAGTCAGCCCCAATAGTAATGACACCAGAAAGTGAAATTTCAGTCATAAATATGGCTTTGGGCGCTAGTTTTGCTGGGCGCAGAGTTATGGTCGGCACTTCAGGCGGTGGATTTGATTTAATGACTGAAGGCTTAAGTTTACAGGGAATGATGGAACTGCCAATAGTTATTCATTTAGCACAAAGAATTGGTGCGGCAACCGGTGTTCCTACCTATACTGGACAAGGTGATTTAAATGTAGCTTTATATGGGGGGCACGGGGAATTTTCTAGACTAGTAATTGCTCCAGGAGATCCAGCAGAAGCTTATGAAAAAACAAGAGAAGCATTTTATTTAGCAGAACAATTTGGTTTAGGCGCCATCATATTAACTGATAAACATGTCTTGGAGTCTGATTTTACGCAAGAATTACCAGAAGTTAAGTTAGAAATACCAAAAAGAAAGTTAATTTTGGGCAAAGACATTATTAAAAAAAATAGTTACGAACATGATGAAGCAGGCAATACCACAGAAGATGAAAAAGTAATAGTTGATAGTTTTCAAAGAAGAGAGAAAAGAGAAAAACTATTAAAAGAAGAGTGTAGAAAATTAATTAACTACAAAACTTTTGGTTCTGGTCATAATTTAATTATAAGTACCTGAGTTTAAGTTTCTGCATTTGATCTATTTGCAACCATTCCCGGAAGGTATAAACTTAATATTAGAATCTGCAAAAAAAATATTGGTTATAGAAAGCAACAGTACAGCGCAACTTTCTCAGTTAATCAGAAAAGAATTGGCTTTTCCTCTAAAGAAGGAAAATTCAATTTTAAAATTTGACGGCCGTCCTTGGACAGCAAAAGAACTGATAAAAGTGATTAAAGAAATGATTAAATAATTTAGAAGTGCAAAAATATTTAAAAAAATAACTAATAAAATGTTCAAAACAAATAATCCAAATACCTGGTGCGCAGGATGTCCGGACTTTATGATTAAAGCGGCTTTAGAAAGAGCTATGACTGCTTTAATTAAAGAAGAGGGTTGGAAAAAAGAAGATTTAGTTTTAGTAACAGATATTGGTTGCAGCAGTAAGATTTATGATTATTTAGATTTGTCTGCATTCGATGGACTACATGGACGAGCCATTCCTGCAGCTATTGGCATAAATTTAGGTAATCCTAAAATGAAAGTAATTGTCTGTGCTGGAGATGGAGGAACTTATAACGAAGGGATGGAACATTTTGTGCAAGCATGCCGTTATAATCCAGATATTACTTTATTAGTCTTTAATAATCAAGTATTCTCTTTGACCATTGGACAGGCTACTGCTACAACTGAAGAAGGTTTTATTGAAAAAACACATCCAGACGGTGTGCAGGAAAAACCACTAAATCCAGTTACTTTAGCTTTAGAAAGCGGAGCTTCTTTTGTAGCTAGGGTTTCTGCTCTAGAATTGATACACATGGAAGAGGTGTTTAAGAAAGCAATAAAACATAAAGGTTTTTCTTTTATTGATATTCTACAGCCTTGTATAGTTTTTCATAATACTTCTGATTATTTAAAGAAGAATACTATTAAAATTGAGCCAAGTAATTTAGAAGAGGCTAAAAAAGAAGCAGCCAAATGGAGTTATGATACACAAGGGCAGATTGCCATCGGAGTGTTTTACGAAGAAAGGAAAAAAAATATGGAAGAGAAGTATCTCAAAAAATAGAATAATTGTTGATGGTATATTTTGTTAGTTTGTTTTATAGTTTGTTTTCACAAAATCTTTATAAATCAGCGGTGAAATTAGGGTAAAAATGGTAAAATTAAGAAAATTTTCAGCTTATCAGCGCCTGGAAAGGCCGTACACTAGAGTTAGTAAGTTTAGTGCTGAAAACTTTGTACGAGGCGGTTATCCTAATATTAAGGTTACCAAATTTAATATGGGTAACACTAAAAAGAAGTTTGATTGTACTTTAAAGCTAAATGTCTGCCGCGCTATGAATATCCGCCATAATGCTTTAGAAGCTGCCAGGATGAGTTCTAACAGACTGCTAGAAAAAAGTGTGGGAAGCAATTATCACTTATTATTAAAAGTATATCCATTTCATATTCTAAGAGAAAATCCTCTTGCTGCAGGAGCTGGTGCCGATAGGATGAGTACAGGTATGCAAAAAGCATTTGGTAAGACCATAGGTGTAGCTGCCAGACTTAGAGCAGGACAAACCGTATTTCAGCTTGGCATCGATAAAGCTAATGTTAAATTGGGTCGAGAAGCTATGAAAAGAGCCATTAAGAAGCTGCCTTGTTCTTGTAAGATTGTAGTAGAGTAGAAATTCTGGGAGAGTGTTTGTTTTAAGACCTAAATCATTCTCGCAATTTTTTAATCAATTCAGAAACAACTATTTCTTTTTTTTCTTTAGAGAGATCAAATAAAGACTTTTTAATCATCTTTTCAGAAATAGTAAATAAATAATTTAGTTTGATGATACTATCTTTAATAGCTCCTTCTTTTTTAAGCAAGGGTATCCCATTCATCTCTTGATTACTGGTCACTCCTGCAACGACAATATTATTATATTCCTCAAACAGCACTACGGCCGGTCTAGTTTTAACTTCAAAAGTGTCGGTAAATTGTACTTCTGCTAAAACAACTTCTCCTAACTTATGCATTCTCCCAAGCCTCATCTTCTTTATTGTTCCACAACTCTTTCATCTTAGGTTGTTGAATCTTATGTAGAAATTCATCGTACTGATTTCTTTGTCGAATATTGATAAATAGTTCTGTCATTTTTTCTATTAATTCGGCATAGGTCTGTCTGGGATATTCTTTAATATTTTGTAGTTGCTCAATGGTATGTTTAGGCAATTGAATCGTTGATAGTTCACCCATATAATTCACCAATAGTTAGTTATATGCTAGTTATATATAAACTTATCTCTTGAACTGATGATAAGATTATACGCTTAAATTTTAACCAATCTTCTTTAATTCTGCTTCTATTTTAGATAATTCTTCATTTAATTCTAAATCACTGCGATTAGTGTTGGTTGATTTTTTCTTTACTGTGATAGCTCTATTTTCAATAGTTGAAGATGGTTTAACTGGTTCACTGATTGTTGTTTTAATAAGAGGTTTTGGTTGTGTTTGGGATGTAGATGTTAAATGAAGTTCAACTTTTATTTTCTGTTGAGGCAGTTCTGTCAGCATTAGAGGTACTGGCCGAGGTTTCTTTTTAGGATGAGAAAATATTTCTGGAAGTACTGGCTCTTTTAGTTCTTTTAGTTCTTGCGGTTCTGTTACTGGGGAAGTTATTTGTAATTTTGCTGGTTTAACTTTCATCAACTCTTTGACTAGAGGAACTGAGAATATTGCCATAGCGATTAAAGCAATTATGACAAATAAAAGTAGCCAGTAACGACTGAGTTCTTTGGTCGTTGTTTTGACGTTGGTTGTAATCTTGCCGTAGTTTTAAATTTTAACTCTTGCCAAACCGCTTGCCCGGCTAAAGAAACTTTTTCTGTCAAAGAGAGTGTTTCTGCAGGAGCTGGACCTAAATTTACTGTAAAACTATTATCTAATACGGTCTGTCCGTCTTTAAATACACGAGTTTTCATTAAAACGGGTCCGTAATAATCATCTTGTGAATAAGAAAATTCTTGTCCAAATAAAATACCTTCATTACTCTTTATTTTATAAGGACCATATAGTTCACTAAACAGAGTAGCATCACTTTCTTTTAAATTAGAGACTGCTAAACCAGTGACACTATTATCTTCTGTTTTAGAAACTTTATTATCTAAAGCGACTTTACTGTCCAAGGCTTTATTTATATTTAATTCCAACCAGTAGTATTCCGTTTTTTCTTCTTCACGTGCAGGTATGGCTAAGTACAAATCAAAAGTATTTGTTTTAGTATCGATATCAACAGCACTGCCTATTATCTTTTTACTTTCAACTACTACTTCTTTTTCTACCACTTCTTTACCTTCTAAACTAAACGTCACCATTAAACGCTTAGGTTTAGCTAAGAGCGCACTTTCAATCTGAAATTCTTTATTATAAGTTCCACCGGCTGGAATAACTATATTTTCTTCTTTAGGAAATAATTCTATTGCTTTCTGGATCATTGACCTAAATTGAGTTTGTTCTTCAGTTTTTATACGAATTATTTTATTAAGAATTTCTCCAAAATTATCAGAAGGCGGTAGACTTTCTTTAACGTCTTTACCAAAAACCAGCAATCCCACTTTATCTTTTTCCTGCAATGCTTGGAATGCCAGTGCTACGCCTGCCCTTTTGCTCATCTCTATTTTTTCCCCCTTCA
>JACPCC010000028.1 GCA_016179995.1 Candidatus Woesearchaeota archaeon
TGAAGATATACTCTGCTCCAAAGAAACTGCTTTACTTTGTGCACCATAATAATGCCCCACTGCTAAACCAGTGCCCAATAAACCCAATCCAATAATTGTTTTAGTGATTAATCCCATTTTAATTTACCTCAAATTCTTCATTCTTCTATCCATTCCATCTATACCCCTATTCACTCTTCTTTTTGTCATATCCATTAGTAGATTCTAGCCTTCCTGCCGATACTGCTGCTGCTAACTTACCATAAGAAGCTGCATCTAGCTGAGAAAGGTGACTCAGTATACCGTGCAAATAGCGTTGTCCTTGCGCTTCCGGCGTCAAATATTTATCCAATGTAGCGTCAATATCCCTGCTGAAGGAAGTCAATGGTTCTTGACAAACAATCAGCTCTGCCTTTTGTAAAGTTGACTTTAATTCTCGAGAAACAGAATCATAAGCTCCAGTAGCTGTCTGCTCTCCTACTGCACCAACTTCTTGCACTAAATTTTCCAGCAAACCTTCGATTTTCTTCAAACGCTGTTCTGGAGTAGGGGGCGCTTCCTGCACTCTAGCTGGCAACTGTACTTGAGACTCAGCAAGATAATCTTGTGAAGAAGGTCCGTACTTTTGCAGAGATTGACTACTGCCGTTGGCAGATTCTTGCTGCGAAACTTGCCGAGATTGCGCTTGCACACGGGGGACCGGGGATGGTCTGTAGATGTGCTCTATGCGCCCCTTCCCGTCTTTTAGCAGCACTTGTATATCATGGCTGTAATACGTACCCACACCGACGGCAGCAGTCAAAGTTAATATGCCTAAACAAGCTTTGTAAAATGATTTCATGTCCGTTTGGGAAGCAGTGAAATACTTAAACAAGCGTAACTATAATTATTACAGCTAATAGTAATGAAGATTACTACGGACTGCAAAAATATTATGAAAAATTCGCTAAAAGCACCCCAACCAACCAGAAAAAACAACACAGAGTAAAAAACAATAGTAATCTTTATAAATAATAGTAGGATAACCACTGTTAAATGGTGAAAAATAAAATATTAATGTTAAGTTGTGGTTATGATAGTAGCAACGGCGTAGCTACTGTAACACGTGAATTAACGCAAGCACTGAACCAACGAAGAGACTTTGAAGTAGATGTTTTAACTTACTGGCCTTGGGATGATAATAAGAATACACTTTTTGAATACATCAGCCCAAAAGGAGTTAAAAAAAAATATCCCTCTTTAGATTCTTTTGTTAATAGTTTTGAAGGAAGACAAAATTACGACTTAGTGCAGTTTCACAACAATGTTTTTGCTGATAATTTATTAGATATGGCCCCTCACAATAATCTTTCTTTGCAAGAATTCTTAGATAATTATGATGCTGCAACAATATCTTTAACTCATAGCCTAGCTCAAAGAGAAGGAAATGAAACCCATATTGCCGCGCAAGAGCAGATAATGGAACTATCCGATATTTTAGTTCATCTTACCCAAGAACAGAGAGAAAGAGCTAAAGAACATCATCCTGAAGAAGATGTAAAAACAACCGTAATAGGCAATGGAACTTTCCTGCCCACATCTTTTAGTCCTGAAGAAATTAACGAGTATCGTCAAACTATAGCCAGGGATGAACAAATAATTGGTTTATATTTAGGCCGCCTTTCAGAAGAAAAAGGCATCCTAGAGCTTGCAGTTAGCTTAAAAGAAATAAAACAAGAACATCCTGAATTTAAACTTATAATTGCAGGAAATAAAGACGGAGATCTAGAAAGCACAGTTAGACCATTTCTAGAACAAAACGGATTAATTGACAATGAAGATTACCAATTTTTAGGATGGATAACGGATAAAACAGAAAAAGAAAAATTAATTGCTAGCGCTAATTATACCATTATGCCCAGCTATTATGAACATTTTCCTATGGCTGCTTTAGAAACAATGATTAGAGGAACACCATTAATAATTACCGATATTGAAGGACCGCGGAGCATTTTCCAGCTTCAAGATGAAAATAATAGAATGGCCTTGCCCATCTCACAGACTAAAGATCCTGGAGCAATTACTCAAGCAGTAAATTATGCACTAGAACATTCTGCAGAAATGCAAGCCATCGCTAAAAGAGGACAAAAGGAAGTTAAAGAAAAATATACCTGGAAAAAGATTGCCGAGCAATATGCTTCTTTATTTTCTCGTGCAATTATAAACAAAAAAGGAAAAAGTAGTAAATGTTCATTTCCTCTTAAAGTAGGCGTAGTAATTCCAACTTACAATCGCAAGGATATGATACAGCAAAACTTAGATGCCCTTCTAAACCAAGATTTTCAGGAGGATTATAAGGTAGTTGTGGTTGACGATGGCTCAACAGATGGAACCTTTGAACACATACTTGACCTTTATGAAAGAGAAATAATGAGTATTGAAAATGAGTTTACGGGAGAAAATAGAATAGTAAATCCCAACGGAAAACTAGCCATTATTAGACAGAAAAACAAACATGTATCTGCTGCACGAAATACAGGCTTCAAAAAACTATACGAATTAGGCTGTGAATATTTTACACATCAAGATTCTGATGATGTAGCCTTACCACACAAACTTAAAACTCTTACTGATTATCTAGATAACAATCAAACAGTAGGCTTAGTTCACGCTAAATCACACACAATGACTAAAGAAGGCTTTTTTCTTAGCCCTCAAGAAAGTCCTTGGGAAAGATATTATGGTTCTGCTTGGTGGGACTTTAATGAAGATGGAGAAAAAGAAAGCATGTGGGAGATGGCTCAAACTGAACAATGGAAGCCTGGCGATATAGACAAACAGCATTATATCCATAATCACACGCCAATGTACAGGGTCTAGATAATTTATATGATGAGAACCAACTCTTTGCTGAAGACTGGGATTTTCATAAAAAACTAGAAAGAGCTGGAGTGCAATTTTCTTTTATCGATGATTATGTGGCCATCTCTCGGTACCATGATACCGGATTAACCGGAACAGAAAATAATCAGAAAAGTCCCTCAGAGCTTGTTCTCTCTGCTCAACAAGCAACTAGTTTGGAAGAAAAAGCTAAATTATACACTTTAGCTAGAGAACGTGCCGGTATGCAAAATGTGATGGAACTTCACCAACATTGTAATCAGGAAAATTGGGAAGAGTCTTGGAATGAGTTGTGGAACGATTTATGGGATGTGAAATTTAACCTTGCTTTCGAAAGAAATTTTGCGGTCAATTGTGATGATCCAGTTGAAGCTTACCATTATGCCACTTTACTTTCTAATTTAGACCCAACTTCAGAAAACAAACAAAGAACAGCCGAAGTTAAAGAAAGTTTAAATTTAAAATATATTTTTGAAAGAGATTTTCATCTACGATTAGGTTATCTTCCTGAAGCCACTCAATACGCTAAAAAAGCTTATACTTTAGCGCCTACAACGGAGAATAGAGAGATTCTTACTGAAATTTTGCGGCTATAGAAAGAGATATAGCTATCAAACTGGATAATTCAGTGTTCAGGAGTTGAATTGCTTACTAGTGAGCAACAGAAATGAAGCGAACAGACCATCTTTCGTGTTGTTAACCTCCTATTAAAAAAATTTTCCATCTCCATTTCTTATCCATCAATCCTTCTCGCATTGCTGGAGTTTTGTAATATTTTATTCTCATAAAATTATGTTGTGCGCTAAAAATTTTCAGACGCTGTTCAATACAATATTTTCTTTTTGCAAAACTTCGTGCCCATCTAGTATAACAAGAAATACGTTCACAAAGTTTTTAACAGAAGCTATCAATTTGGTTAATTGCAAAGTCTTTCGATTGAGTATTTCCAAAAACTGTCTTACTCACAACCCTTGTAATTGTTGTCATTTAGTTGATACAATATTTTTTCGGAATAATCATTTAGGAACAAAAGATTAATAAGACTTATTAAGAAATTTTTAGTATCACTTCAAGGATTTAATAAAAATGATAAACACAAAAACCTCAAAAAGAACAGGAGATTCTGTTAAGATAGGTGTCGTCGTTCCCACTTACAACCGCAAGGACATGATACAGCAAAACCTTGACGCTCTTCTAAATCAGGATTTTCAGGAAGATTATAAAGTAGTTATAGTTGACGACGGCTCAACAGACGGAACATTTGAACATCTCCTGGCTTTTTACAATAATCAAATTATGGTTTTTGGAAATGAACTTAGCGGAGAATGTAGAAAACTGAATCCAAAAGGAAAATTGTCAATCATCAAACAGAAGAATAGAGGCGTATCTGCCGCCAGAAATGTCGGTTTAAAAATGCTTTACCAATTAGGCTGTGAATATTTCACTCATCAAGACTCTGATGATGTAGCTTTACCTCATAAACTAAAAACTTTAGCCGGTTATTTAGATGCGAACAATTATGTTGGCCTTGTTCATGCTAAAGCTCATACCATGACTAAAGATGGATTTTTTCTTGACCCTCAAGAAAGTCCTTGGGAAAGATATTATGGTTCTGCTTGGTGGGACTTTAATGAAGATGAAGAAAAAGAAAGCATGTGGGAGATGGCTCAAACTGAACAATGGAAGCCTGGCGATATAGACAAACAGCATTATATCCATAATCACACGCCAATGTACAG
>JACPCC010000029.1 GCA_016179995.1 Candidatus Woesearchaeota archaeon
GCTCGCCAATATCTATGAATAATATTGCCGCAAATTTAGACCCCGATAATCTGGCCGCTGAGGCCCTGAAGAGTGGATTTAAAGCCATTCCCGAAGCTATGTCTTCTTCTATTAGTGAAGTGAAAAGTGATTATGCTGATGCAAACTTAGAACAATTTTTTGCTACTGGAACACAAGGCTTTGCCGAATCTATTTGCCTAGCTGCTTTCGGCTACGAATTCCCCATGGGCATGGATTTCATTATGGACACCGCTAATAGCTTCTCGACTTCTACTGCCGTAATCTTCCCCATCGCTTCGCGAGAATTATCTACCTATGACCCACTCAGAGGAACAGCTACTTACAATTATGAATTGGGTGGAACAATCTTGCCCGGCTGTAATATACGCAGTTATAGAACATACCTCAAATGTATTGGTCCAGAAGACGGCAAATATCAAAATCAAGGACTACGACAAGATGGCGATTGTTATCAAGCCACCAACTGGAATACTCCATTTGAAGGAGAAAGAACTCGTCCCATTCCCGAAGGCACTAGCTCTAAAGGCGCTCCTAGAAATCAAGTATTAGACTTACGCATACCCTCCCCGCAAAAGATTAGCAGCAACTTCCGCTATGACCATGTCGTGATAGAATTAATGCTCGCCCAAGGCGAGAAAGCCGAAAATTGTTTTGATGAAGGTTATAGAAACGGCAACAACGGAATATATTACTTCCCTATCAATGAAGTAGATATCCCTCCCACTATTGAATGTCATGTTGATGTTGCTTCCGGACGTTTTATTTGTCCAGAAATAAAAGGATTATTTAGCGGCGGAAAAACTTATTTTGAAAATCCATTCTTACGTTGTTACGACAGCGCCACAGATGATTACGTCAAATGTAATACACCAAATCTATTTGTGCAAGAAGAATATGACCGTGTAGTTATTAAACCATATTTATACTTAGGCGGAGAAGGAGCTTGTCTGCGTATCACTAACCAAAGAAATAATAAAATACTTAAAGAAATTCCCATTCCAGATAGTATTAATGGACCCTATCAACAATCAGTAGATTTAGGTGAAATTGATTCCACTATGCTGCAAGGCACTGGCGCTAGCACTTTAGGTCTAAGAACTGGCAGCAGTCCTGGATGCGTGCAACCTGCTTACGACGGACTGCCAGATACTAGTCAAGCCAGGCAACGCAGAATTTTAGAATTCAATTATGTTCTAAACACCGGAACAAACTTATACGAATTAACTGTTCCTAGCGGTGTAACACTCTAAGCGTCTAGTGCTGCTGACTGTTCCATAGATAGCAGCAGTAAAATATTATTTTGTAGTTCAATTTCTGGCGCTCCTTCAACTAGCGATTTAACACTAGATAAAATAAACTCCCTCATTTTCTCCATCGACGGCTTTAATTTCCATAACGTTTTAGGAACTGCCGGAAATGCCGCACAACCAGAAGGAAGATGTACTATTGAAATTATTCCAGGAACTACTTCTTCCTCTAATAGCGGTGGCTTGAGTTTGAAATTAGAATTATTAAAAGCCCCTGAAGCCGGCACTTGCCTTAAAGCTACAGAATTATTCCCAAACAGTGCGCAAGGCCGCTCCGTCTGGACAGAAACCATACGAATCCAAGATAAAGCTGTAGAAGTCAAGCAAGCAGAAGGAATGCATCAAGACTTCTTAGAACGACGCTATGATGTTGTAGTTGAGAAAGCCAAAAGCATCTTATCTCTAGAAAGAAAAGATTTGACTGATGCAGTTGCCGCTTATTATTGGGTTGCTGCTATAGTCATGCTCCATAAAGACAGAAACACCGTTCCTCCGGAAGAAGTAAAGTCCACACTTAAATTTTTCTTTGAACGTGGTTACGACAATACAGTTAACTCACAAATAGAATTCCAAAAAATAAATACCTATCTTTGTTGCATAGCGCAAGATTATGATGTTAGAAATGATTATGCTGCTTCATGTAGTACGGTTACTTGTAGTTAATGGAATAATTTTAGCTAGTAAAAACAAAAGGATAATCGGACAAACTAAACAGAATAGATCACCAAAAAATGAAAAGTAAAAAAGGCGGCATCAACCAAATCTTAGGACTTTTAATTATGATAGTTCTAACCAGCGCGGGCATCTTGTTTTTAGTAAAAGAAAATATCATTACTGTTCGTGCTTCCGGCAGTTCTACTAAACCAATGTCTAATGAAATGCTGAACACTAATTTTCTCCCTCTGGGCAGAATAGGAGAATTAAACTTAAAACAATTTCAATTCTGTGAATTAGCCGATGAAAAGTTCCAATGCCATAATGAAAAAGATACTTTTCTTCCCGGAGAAAAAGTTTACGTCATCTTTTTGGTAGAAAGCAGCACTCATAATAATCAAATACTGCTGCAGAGAAACTATTTATTGCGCAATCCTCAAGGCGAAGTAATTTTAGAAATGGAAGAGAAAAATACACAGCGTCTAGAATTAAAGAGCAATAGAAATATAGAGAAAGTGGCTTTTGCCGATTATATCACCACAGAGAAAGATTATTCTAGTGGAACTTATTCATTAGAAGTCATTGTAGAAAATTCTCTTTTGGGCAAGAAATTTACAGCTAAAAAAGAGTTTAGATTGGGATGAGAAGAAATATCTGAAAAGTAATATTTAAAAGAATGATACATTAAAGATATCAAATGATACAAAAAGTATGACTGCTTTAATTAAATAGAAAAAATAAATTTAATATTAAATACGAAAGGATAAAAAAATACAACGGAATAAAAATGAAAAAGATAATGTGGATAATGATGTTGTTGGTTGTAGTATTAACTTCTATCATT
>JACPCC010000030.1 GCA_016179995.1 Candidatus Woesearchaeota archaeon
GGTTGATGGTAACCATACACTAATTATCTTCAGTAATGATACTGCCGGGAATGTAAATAGGACACAGACTCTAAGCTTTATCTTTGACCATGTGGCGCCGACGGTTTATCTGGTCAATAGTTCTTACTCTGTTGCAAATAATACTCCGTTAATTGTGTTTAACTTCACAGATAATGTAGATGACATTGTAAATTGTACTATTTATAATAGCAGTAATAACAAATTAGCTGTAAACATCTCTATCTTTAATAATGGTACAACTACAAATGCTAAGTTTAACACTCTTTCTGATGGGACCTATTATAATGTTTCAGTAAATTGTACTGATGATACTAGGTTAATCGGAAGGTCAAACTCGATTAATATTACTATAGACATTACTGCACCATCATTAAGTAGCTTAGGCAGTTCTGGAGTGACCGATAGTGCAGCTAGTTTAAGTGTAACAACGAGTGAAGCAGCTACTTGTAGATATGCTGGCGGCAGTAATTCGGGTTATTCTGCAATGACTAGTTTTAGTACAACCGGAGCAACAAGTCACTCAACCTCATTGACAGGCTTATCTGCTGGAACTGGCTATACTTATTATGTTAGGTGTCAGGATTCACTCGCCAATGAAGGTTCTGGTTCAACTGCATTTACAACATCAGCTGCTCCTAGTGGCGGTGGCGGTAGTGGTGGTGCAGGCGGTGGTGTTCCTGTTACTGTGCCGGGTACATTTGCTAAAGAAGTTTGGACTTCTATTAACAGTGGGGAAACAGCTACTGTAGTGGTCGCTAATGGAGCTATTGGAGTTACGGAAGTAAGTTTTGCTGTCGATAAAACTACTTATGGTGCTTGGGTGAAAGTAGAAAGAATAGACAGTCTGCCTGCTACGATTAGCAGCTTTGGCGGTCAAGTCTATAAAAATGTAAAAATTACTGAAAGTAATATCGAGAAAGTTTTGAAAGACGATAAAGCTACAATTGATTTTAAAGTAGAGAAAACTTGGCTTGCAGAAAAGAAACTTAACAAAGAACAAGTGGCAATGTTCAGATCTGTTGATAATAGATGGACTGAATTAAAAACTACTTTTGGTGAAGATGACGGAACATACGTACATTATTCAGCAATAACACCTGGCTTTAGTTATTTTGTGATTGGTTCTAAGAGTGGAACTATGGTTGTTGCTGCGCCAGGCATTACCAAAGAAGAAGCTGTGCCTAAGTTGGGGGAAACTGCTCCTGCTGCTGGTGAAGAAGTTGTAGTCGATGAAGCAGGTGAAGATGTTGTCGGTGGAGCTAAGAAGATGAATTTTTTTTAAGATAATACTCTTTTTTTAAGAAATAAGTTAACTTTTTAGTATTATTTTATCTCCTACAGAAATTAAATTCTTGGAATTTTTTTCAGCTATTTCTAGCAATACTTTTGCTTTTTTATCTGAATTCCATAGAGTAAATGGTAGGAATTTAAGCTTTATTTCTATTACTCTATTATTTTTATTTAAGAGGACTATTTCTAATGGAAAGAAAACGAAAAAGTTGTGAAGTGATATGGGTCTCTCTTCTTTGAAAATCATGACTAAATTTTGTTTTTTTCTGAACATTAAACCTCTTATTTGTGAGGAAAGAGTTTTACAAACAATCTCTTTTTGTGAGATTATCTTTTTTTTAGTTTGGTTGATAATCATAAAGTTAGGGATTTTCTTTGAGTTTAAATAAGCTTTTGTTTTTGAACTCTCTACTGTTTTTTTTAAGTATTTTTAGCTTAAACTTATTATTAGGGAAACATTTAAATAAAATACATATAAACTATATGCTTTTAACCTTTTAATTTAAATAACTCTATAAAATGTCACAAAAATCACAACCAAAAGCTAAATTTAAACCTCGCATGATTGGGGGCGGAGGAATGAGTTATGTCTATCAAAGTTCTCCTAATACAGTTACTAAGTTCACGCAAATTACTGAAAAACAGATTCCTGGTTTTGAGTATGAATCAGATCTCGATATTCGGGTAAGGGGTAAAATAATAATAATTAACAAAACCAATCTTTATCGCGCTAATAGTCAAGAACTTTTTCTTTTGTGTACTTCTTTGCGTGAATCATTAGTCTTAGGAGAATTAGAATCTGCTAAAGTACAAAATGTTCCAAGAGTTAAGAATTTCTATTTTGGGATGGTCAAAGGTCATTTACATTGTGCAACCATAATGGACTTAGCTGAAGGAGAGCCAACCAATCGTGTCTTTAAAGAGGAATCAGTTTTACCTGATTTGTCTAAAGTTTTGGCTGATACTGCTCAAACTTTGCTGCAGTTATCAGAAATGGGGATAGTTCATAGAGATATCAAACCAAATAATATTGTTTATAAGACCGGTGGTCGTATGGGTGAGGGAATTACTAAAGTAGTTGATTTTGGTATTGCCAGCCGTATATCTTCTTGGCCCAGTATTTTTGAAAAAAGTTTAATTGATATTGTAGAGCATCCTTTAGTTTCTAAAGAACATTGGGGCACTTCTATGTACCTTTCTCCCGAATCTGCTAACTATTTGAATTCTTCACCGCAGACTGATTGGTTTGCTTTAGGCTTAACTGCTTATCAATTATTAGCGGGTAGATTTGCTCCTTTAAGCCCGGATTATCCTTTTTTTATACCCGATAATATGGGGGACGAGTTTTATCATACTATTCATTTCCCTCAATTAAGAAAATATGATAATTTTCAACGTGATATTCTGAAGGGTATACTTTACCAAAGCGGCTGTCCTAAAGATTTAGCTGAAGCAGTAGGTATCTGTCTTGATCAAATTCCGGAAAGAAGAAGTATTGTTCCTCTGAAAGAAGCAGCTGGGAAGATTGCTAGATTGGAAGTTCCATTCTGGGAAATTGAAAGATATAATAGACTTTCGGGAAGTGGCAGGGAAATATTTAATGATGATGATAATGATAGTTCGGATAGTTTTATGGATTGAATAATCAATTTAGATTTAATTATTAATTACTAGGGTGTTCTTGAGGAAGTAATTTAAAGAGTAGTTATTTATTCAATAAAAATGGGTTAATACCCCGCAGCTGTTGCTGATAAGCAACCTCAGAAACCGTAGTTTCTAATGTGCTGCGACCCATTCGATGAAAATGAATGATATTAATAATTTCACTAAATGTCAAAAATGTCAAAAGCTAAACTTATCTCTCCTGTCGGAAATTTCGATTGCTTAATTGCTGCAGTTAGCAATGGTGCTGATGCAGTTTATCTTGGGAGCAAACTCTTTAATGCCAGACGTCTAGCTAATAATTTTTCTGGATCCGAACTGAGAAAAGCAGTACAATATGCCCATTTGCATGGCGTTGAAGTACATCTGACGTTAAACACTTTAATAAAAAATCAAGAGATTTGGCCGTTTTTTAATCAAGTAAGTATGGCTGCACAATTTGGTGTAGATGCTTTAATTATGCAAGATTTAACTTTTGCACCACTAATTAAAGCCGTTTTTCCAAAATTGAAGATACATGCGTCTACACAATCTACATTGATGAATACTGTGGCAGTAGAATATTGGAAGAAATATGTTGATGTTTTTGTTCTCTCTCGCGAGTTGAATAGTAAAGAAATAAAAACCATTTATGACAATACTAAAGCTAAATTGGAGGTTTTTGTTCATGGGCATTTATGCAGTTCTTATTCCGGACAGTGTTTAATTTCATCATTAATCGGCAGTCGTTCTGGAAATAGGGGTATGTGTGCAAGCTCTTGCCGTAAAAAGTATAATGGAAAATATCTACTTTCGGCTAAAGATTTATCCTTAGTTTCCAATATCAAAGAAGTTTTAGAAAGTGGAGTTAACATCTTAAAGATTGAAGGAAGAATGAAGTCAGCAGAATATGTAGCTACTACTACTCGCTATTATCGTAAACAAATTGATGCTTATTATGAAAAAAAACAGAATCATCTTACTGAGAAAGATTATCGTAATTTAAAACTAGCTTTCAATCGTGATTTCACTGGCGGTTATTTTTCCGGCGAGAAAAGTATTATTGATTCAACTATTCCCTCTAAAAGAGGAATTTTCTTAGGGCAAGTTGTTAGTGGGCAATTGTTATTGAAGGACAAGCTGCAGAAATTTGACGGAATTAGTATGGTCTATAACGGCGAGTCTTCCGGCGGTTTTGTGCGGCAGATAAAAATTGGCGAGGTAGAAGTAGAATCTGCTAGACAAGGGCAAAAAGTGAGATTATCATTTCCTGAATTTAAAAACGGGGCCTTGGTTTTTCTACTTTCTCCGCAGGATGGTGATGATTTATTGGGGAAGTCAAAGTTGCTTTATTTCAATCTTAGTTTGGAAGTAAAAGAAGGCAGCAATCCTCTATTTAAAGGAGACGTCTTAGGTAAGAAATTCTCTTTTTCTTTAGCTGTTCCAGCCAGCAGACCATTAAAACATCCTCTTAGTAGAGGGGAATTGCTTAAAGATTTATCGCGCTTTAGCAGTCATATATTTTCTTTAAATAACTTAAGCGTAGAAACGGACAATTCTTTTTTTCCTAAAAGTGAGTTAACTAAATTTAAAACAGAATTAGACCAAAAATTATTGGACTTATTGGTGCCTCTAGAACTTGATTTAAAGAAAAAAACAATACCTCTTCCAAGTTATGTTTCTAAAGCGGCGATGGAAAAGAAGCTTCACGTTCAAGTTTATAATTTGCAAGATGTAGGGAAAGCTTTGAAAGGCAGCGCGGATGTTGTTTATTTTGATGTGTTTTCAAAGGATGTATTTGAGACTCAAAAAATAGTGCGAAAAGCAGGAAAAGAGTTTTTTGTGCATACACCTATGGCCTTGCACGATAAAGATTTGAACAGAGTAGAAGAGATTATTGATAAATTAAAGCCAGATGGTGTTTTAGTGAATAATGTTGGTTTATTGCCTTATCTTTTGAAGAATAAGATCAGATTTATCTTGGGTTTGGTTCTCCTGCAGTTGCTTCTATAGAACTAACAGCCCTGGAATTGGAACAGTTTAAAGATAAAGCTGATTTAATTTATTATGCCCAGGGTAGACCAATTGTGATGACTTTTAATGAAGAGATAGCAAATCAAGATCTATTGGATGAGAAAAATTATCTATTTCCTTTACGACATACGGCTACAGCTACAGAAATGTTGTTCTCTCGTAAAATAGGTTTACTGCAGAACACTTTTGAGATACTTCAAGCTGGAATTACTCAATTGTTTTTGGATTTAGATAATGGAAAGAAAGATGGAAAGAAAGATGGAACCGATAATCAGATAGATGATAGAACAGGAAATAAAACAGGAAATAAAACAGGAAATAGACAAAGAGATATAACAGAAGATGATGCTGGAGATGTTTTTGAGTTGGTTTCACTTTATAGACGATTGCTTAATGGTGAAAATGTTAATGTGCAGAAGTTTAAGCGTAATGTGACGGTTGGAAATTTAAGGAAAGGAGTGATGTGAAAATTAAGTGTTGTGAAATTAATAGTTCTTAAAATTAATTTATAACCTCTCATCCCAAACTATATCTTACTTCTCTTTTACCCCCTTGATAACTTTGGAAGTATATTTCTTTAACATTAATCTTTAGACCTTGAGGAAAAGTATTACTCTGTCCTTCAGATAACCAGTCAGTTTTGAAGTTGTCTAACATCAAGCGTACTCGACCATCTTCAAGGTTATATACTCTCAAAATCGCTTCTGTACCTTGTACATCGATGGAAACACTTTGTCCTTGGGAGATGGTGTAAGTGGGAATAACTGGTTCTGCTGGCTGACTGGTGCTGCTGCCGGTTGTGCTTGTAGTGCTTTCTGTAATATTTGGTTTTGGTTGGCAAGTGTTGTTCGCACAGCCATATTCGCATTTAGTCTCAGAAGTCCAGTCACAGCCTTCCATTTGATAGCCTTTCAGAAATTCTCCTTTACATTTGAATCCAGGTGTACAGGTGATATTACTTCTAGCTCGAGAAAGACATCTTCCATTATCACATACAACTGGACAGGTTTCTACTTTTGTTACAGTACAATTTTCTAGACGATTTGCGCGATGCCTAAAATCGATGCAGCTCCAGCCCACGGTGCAGTCGGTAGAGGGGGAGGCGGTTTTTGCATTTATGTTGGGATTTATACTATTATCCTCTAAAGTGGTATTTTCTCTCGTTGATTCTGAATCTAAAGTTTGATTTTTTTCTGGACTATTATTTGAACTGTCTTTCATAAAGTTAAGATTTAAAGAATCACAACTTACTAAAAATAAAGTGATAAATAAAGTGATTAAAATAGTTAAACTGATTAAAGTTAATTCCTTTCTATTCATTCTAAAGAGAAGGATTATTTTATGGTTTATATTGTTTTCTGAATCTAGTAATACTTCAGTGTTATGAAGTTTGCAACACCGTCGTGGTCATGAGTTTTACCGAAATCTTTCTTAGTCTATCTTTGTAGATTAAATGTAGAATTACAATATTTCGGCTCTGTTCCAGCGAATAGCAACGTAAAACTCATCTCTTGACCTTGACGACGGTGTTGCTTCACTTTACTGAAGTATTACTGAATCTATCGTTCTCTAAAACTGTATTTTAAAGTAAATAGTATTTTAAACAGGTTCCCTTTTCAAGTTTAAATGTTCTGTTCTACTTGCGGCAGCCTGCTCATGCCCCAAAAAACTGAGTTTGGCACTTGGAATTCTTGTCCTAATGGACATTCCCAGCCAGAACTTAATCAAGAGCGGAAAATATTAATTTCTAAAAACCAGGATCGTGGAAAGCACATAGAAGTGATGGGTGGAGAAAATATTCTTGCTGTACATGACCATAAATGTCCGAAGTGCGGTTATGATAAAGCAGAATTGAGAGAAATGAGCTGTTCTTATTCTGACGAAGACAATACCTATTTGATGAAATGCGGCAAATGCGGGTTTGTGGAGAAGTTGGAAGGGAAGACGAAGTAGAGTTAATCGTAGTTTAATAACATTTTTTTTAATTCAATAATAATCTCTTTTTAGAATAATCTGACATTAAAGCCAACATTTACTCGCCTCTAAAAAACAATTTAATCGGCATGCGTTAACTTTTGTATTGAATAAATCAACAAGACAAATCCTACTATAAACAATATTATATGTATATAAGTATTATTTAATATGGGTATACGATCCATAAGAGTCCATAAGCTTCTAAAAATCAATACTGATGAAAGAATTAAGATTGATTCTAAAAAAATATGTGAGGACTTTTTCATATATTTTGCTAATTTCTTCAAATATTTAAACTATTTGTTTTTCTAATTGTTTTAACTTATACCTGGCCACTATCGGATACATTAAAACAATCGCTCCAAACATTACAAAAGCTAACCAATACTCTTTCCAATAGAAGAATAGTGAAGATAATGCTAAAGTGATGAATCGGCCAAAATTTAAGAAAAATTCTCTGGCTCTCCAGAAAGTGTAGTTGAGTTCTTTGTGGTCCATAGACAGAGCCATTCTTATGGGATAGGTGATAGTTAGAAGAATACAGGTGATGGTTACTAAGATTGTCCAAATGGTTTGTGTTTTAGCCAGAGGTAGTAAAAGTATGGTTAAACTTAAGCAGAGAAATGGAATCAACAACAAACTAAGTCTTTCTTTTTGATAGTCTGAATAATATGAAACTACAATGGAACCTATAACTCCAATTAGTCCTAAATAACCTAAAAAAAGACCATATTTTATTTCTTCGTGAAAAA